>JBAWDI010000378.1:0-1640 GCA_049590695.1 Bryobacteraceae bacterium | reverse complement strand
CGGAATGTCCCTCGCCATAGTCTTGTCTCCCCGGGCCTGGGCTTCGAATTCCGCCACGACGCTTTGCACGGCATCCTTGGGGTGAATATTCTGCACGCCCTTTGTTCGCAATTCATCCTCGGTATATCCGAGCATCCGGCACATGGCCGGATTCGCATATTTGAAAATCTTGGTTTCAAGGTCGGCAATCAGGATGCCATCGGCGTTTTGGTCAAAAAGCGCACGGTATCTGGCCTCGCTCTCGTGCAGCGTCTCCTCCACCCTCATGCGCTCGGCCCGATGGCGCAGCGCGCCAATTCCATACGCGAGATCGTTGGCCATTTCGGTCAGCAGTTCGATTTCCCCGGGGTCGAAGGCGTCCGGTTCCCCGGCATACATCATCAACGCGCCGATGCAGCAGCCTTCGCTTATCAGCGGCAGGGCGATGGACGAAGCATAGCCGCGCTGGCTGGCCTCCGCGCGCCAGGGAGCGAAAGCCGGATCAGTGGGAATGTTGCGGGCCAGCGCCGGCTGGCCGGTGCGGATGGCCGTGCCGGTGGGGCTGCGCCCACGCTCGGCATCGGCCCAGGTGATGTTGACGTTGTCGAGGTAGCCTTCCACGAAACCGGCCTGGGCCGCCACACACACCGATTTGGCTTCATCCTGCTCCGCGAAGCCGACCCACGCCAGGCGGTAGCCACCGTGCTTGACGGCGATGCGGCAGACGGCTTGCAACAACGCCGCCTCGTCCGTGGCGCGCACAATTTCCTGATTGCACAGGCTGATCAGGCGCAGGGCGCGGTTGACCCTGCGCAACTCGTTCTCCGCCCGCTTCCGCCCGGTGATGTCTTGGAGCATGCCTTCGTAGTAGAGCACGGTGCCGCTTGCGTCGCGGACGGCATGGGCGTTTTCTGATAGCCAGATCGTGACGCCATCTTTGCGACGGGCTTGGAACTCGAAATTCTGCACTTCGCCTCGCTCTGCGATCCGCCGCTGGAATTCGGCCCGCGCCCCAGGGTCCACATTCAGTTGCCGCCCAATGTCGGTGACGCCGGCGATCAACTCCTGGGAGGATGCATAGCCCAGCATCCTGGCCAAGGCAGGATTGGCGAGGCAAAACTGGCCCCCAAGTGTGCTCTGGAAAACGCCCTCATGTGAGCCTTCGAACAAAGCCCTGAACCGCTGCTCCGACTCTCTGAACGCCTCTTCCACCCGCTTGCGTTCGGTGATGTCACGGATGTTGCATTGGATCACTTTTTTGTCACCGGCTTGATACACGTTGCTGACAAACTCCACGGCAATCTTGCAGCCGTCTCTCGTTTCCAGCGGCAGGTCGTGATAACGGACATACCCGTTCTTTTGTAATCGCTCCAGCATGATCTGGTTCGACCAGATGTCCTTGAACGGACTAATTTCGCCAACGGTTTTGCCGACCATTTCACCGTGGGAAAAACCCAGCAGTTTAACCAGGAAAGGATTCACATCGCTGATGTGTCCCGTGTCAGCGTCCAGAATCAGGATGCCATCCTTCGCCGCTTCGAACAGCCGGCGATAGCTCAATTCGGAGCCGCGGAGCGCCTGCTCCGTTCGCGTCTCGTTGTCAGTCGCGTTTGTGTTTGGATGATCGCTGCTCATAATTCTATCCCCGCCAATTTCATTTT
>JBAWDI010000377.1:0-4297 GCA_049590695.1 Bryobacteraceae bacterium | reverse complement strand
ACCGAGGCCTCCGACGCCATGATTGCTACTCTGCGCTATCACCAGCGCCTGGAGGGATCGGACAACCAGCAAGACCTGGACGCAAGCTACAGCTTGGGCGCGGCCACCAGAATCCTGGACAGCGACTTCGTCTACACGGCACATACGGGGGGAATGCGGTACCAGTTCACGCACGGCAAGCACGTGCTGAGCGACAGCTTCTCGGGAGGCGTGATTACCGGACGGGCGCCGCTGGACGACCGTTTTGTGATGGGCAACACCGTCTACCTGCGGGGTTGGAATAAGTACGAGATCGACCCTTTGGGCGGAAACCGCATGGTCCACAACTCCGTCGATTACCATTACGGGCTTTTCAGGATCTTCTACGATACGGGCGCCATCTGGGACGAGGGCCAGGCGGCCATTCCGAGGCATTCGCTCGGAGTGGGCCTGCGGGAGTCGGTGTTCACTCTCGCGGTGGCGTTCCCGGTGCGTTCGGGGCACGTCGAGCCGGTCTTCATGATGGGCGTTATTCCGTAATGCCGCCACCAGCGCGGGGATGGCAGATCAGCCGCAGGAGCTGGCTTCTGGCCGGCCTTACGGCTTCTGTATTCCCGGCTCGGGGCGCGCAACCGATTGACGTCACGTTCGATGGCGACAATCTTCACGTATCGGCTCCCAGCCTGCACTTCCTGACCGGAAAGCCGCTGGAGCGGCTGAAAGACGCGGCCACGGTGGTATTCCTTTCCCAACTCACGCTGCTCAGCGAGAACCGCGACGTCGCCATCCGGCGCGTGCCGGTGCGCTTCGTGGTGAGCTACGATTTGTGGGAGGAGAAGTTCTCCGTGACCCAGTTGGGGAGCACACCGCGCTCGACTCCGCACGTGCTGTCGGCCGAGGCGGCCGAAGCCTGGTGCCTGGAGGGCCTGGCCATCAGCGCCCTGGGCCTGGCGCCGGACCGCCCTTTCTGGCTGCGGTTCGAGCTGCGGACGGCGGACCAGAAGGACCTCTCGGGCGGGGCGGGAGAACCGGGCCTAAACCTCAGAAGCCTGATTGAGCTGTTCAGCAGGAAGCCGGGGCCGGACGATCCGAACTGGACGCGGGAAGTGGGCCCGCTGCGCCTGGAGGATCTGCGCCGCGCCACGGGCCGGGGCGCGCGAAACGGGTGAATCGGCTTCGCAACAGGCTCATTCTGATCTTCCTGGCCGCGACCCTGGCGCCGCTGGCCGCCACGATATGGATTACCACCTCGCTGCTCGAATTCAGCCTGGAATTCTCTTCCACCACCGAGCTCGACAAGGTCGCAAAATCCTTGCAACTTACCGGCCACGAGTTTTACCAGCACGTGCGTGACGATCTCAAGCAGCAGGCGGGGCGCCCTCTGGGCCCGGGCGCGTTGACGCCACGCAAGTATACGGCCGGGGATCGCGCCAACTGGCCCCCAGAGGTAAAAGCGTTCGCCGAAAGCGAGGAGCCGGAACAGTTTTTGCCGGCGGGCCATGAAGGGGACCAGTTGGACTACCTGGTGCGGCACGGCGGCGAAGTCTGGTCTTATTCGGCCAGCCTGGGTGGAATGGAGCGGCTCACGGTGGACCGGGAGATCCGCGACGCGCGCGCCCTGGTGGACAACGCCAAGGAGCACGATTGGCGCCGCGGGTTCAAGCTGGCCTACGTTCTGCTGGCGGCCTCCATCTGGCTGGTGTCGCTGGCGCTGCTGGTGTACCTGGCGCATCGCATCAGCCGGCCCATCCAACAGTTGACGGCGGGGCTGACGGAGCTGGCCGCGGGGGACTTGAATGCGCGCGTAGAGGCGCGGCGCGACGACGAAATCGGGCGCGCCATCCAGGCCTTCAACGACATGGCGGACAAGCTGCAAGAGAGCACCGAGCGGCTGGTCTATCTGCGGCAGCTTGCGAGCTGGCAAACGCTGGCGCGGAAGATGGCGCACGAGGTGAAGAATTCCCTCACGCCGATCCGGCTCACGGTGGAAGAGATGATGGCGCGCTACGACGAAGCCGACCGCGGCTTCATGCAGCAGGCCACGCAGATTGTGGTGGACGAAATCGAGACCCTGGAGCGGCGCATCCGCGCGTTCTCCGAATTCGCCACCGAGCCGCCCATGCGGCCCGCGCCGGTGGACGTGAATTCCCTGTTGCAGGAGCGCATGGCGTTTCTGAAGGCCGCCCATCCGGAGGTGGTCTACGACTGCCGGCTGGCGGGCGGCGTTCCCATGGTGATGGCGGACCAGGATTTGATCAAGGGGATTCTCACGAACCTGCTGGAGAACGCCGCCGAGGCCGCGGGCGGGGGCGGGCGCATCCTGGGCGTGACGTCGGCGGAGAACGGGCGCGTCCACATCGAAGTGCACGATTCGGGACCGGGGCTGAGCGAGTTGGCGCGCGCCTCGCTGTTCCAACCCACCATTTCCTTCAAGAAGCGGGGCATGGGGCTGGGACTTTCGATCGCGCGCAAGAGCGCGCTGCTGTCGGGCGGGGACATTGTACTGGTGAAAGGAGAACTGGGCGGCGCAGGCTTCCGCGTGCTGCTGCCGGTGGCGACGAATGGCATCCAAACGCGTTCTGATCGTGGATGATGAGGAGAACATCGGCCGCTCGCTGCGGATGATTCTGGAGCGCGAGGGCTACGCGGTGAGCGTATGCCGGAGCGCGGCGGAGTTCAACCGCCACCCCGACGCGCAGCGCGCCGACGTGTACCTGCTCGACATGAAACTGCCGGACGGCAACGGCATCGACCTGCTGCGGGCGGTGCGGCAGAACGGGGCCTCCGCGCCGGCGGTCATGATTTCGGGGCACGGCACCATCGCCGATGCGGTGGAGGCGACGCGCGCGGGCGCGTTCGATTTTCTGGAGAAGCCGCTGGGCCGCGACCGCGTGCTGCTGGCGGTGAAGAACGCGCTCGAACAGGGCAGCCTGCGGCAGGAGAACGAGCGGCTGCGCGAGATGGTGGGCGGCGCGCCGAGGATGATCGGCTCGAGCCCGGCGTGGTCGCGCGCGGTGGAGCAGGCGACCATGGCGGCGCGGTCGGATGCGCGTGTGCTGCTGATCGGCGAATCGGGGACCGGCAAGGAACTGCTGGCGGCGCACATCCACAAATCGAGCCCGTTTGCCGGCGGCCCGTTCGTGAAAGTAAATTGCGCGGCCATTCCGACGGAGCTGATTGAGACGGAGCTGTTCGGACACGAGAAGGGTTCGTTCACCGGCGCCACGGCGGCGCGGCGCGGCAAGTTCGAGCTGGCTGACGGCGGCACCATTTTCCTGGACGAAGTGGGCGACTTGCACGGAGCTTCCCAGGCCAAGCTGCTGCGCGTGCTGCAAGAGGGCGAATTTCACCGCGTGGGGGGCGAGCAGATCATCCGCGTGAGCGTGCGCGTGATTTCCGCCACCAACCGCGACCTGGGCGCGCTGGTGACGGCGGAGAAGTTCCGCGAGGACCTGTTCTACCGGCTGAGCGTGGTGCCCATCCGGGTGCCGGCGCTACGCGAGCGGCCGCACGACGTCCGCCTGCTGGCGGAATACTTCCTCGAAGATTTCTGCGCGCGCAATAATTTCAAACCCAAGCGGATGGATGAGACGGTATTCCCGCTATTGGAGACCTACCTCTGGCCGGGCAACGCGCGCGAGCTGCGGAACGCGGTGGAGCGCATGGCGATTCTGACGCCGGGCGAGCGGCTGACGCGCGAGTCCGTCCCGGTAGAGATCCGGATGCAGCGCGAGACGGGGGTGAAATCGACCATCCAGGAAGCGCGGGAATCGGCCGAGCGGGAGCACGTGCTACGGGCGCTCGAGGAATCCAACTGGAACGTCTCCGGCGCCGCGAGGGCGCTGGGGATGGAGCGGACCAACCTGCACAAGCGCATCCGCGCGCTGGGGCTGAGCCGGGGAAAGTGAGTATACTGGGTTCATGGCGACGTCTACCGCCATCCCGGTTGAGGAATACCTCCGCACGACATACCACCCCGACATGGAGTATGTGGACGGGCAACTTGTGGAGCGCAAGGTGGGGGAATACTTACATAGCCGCTTGCAGGCGTTAATCGCCGTTGCATTGATGGGCCGCGAGCGCGAACGCCGGTTTCGGGTGTTCACCGAACTGAGGGTGCAGGTGAACGAGGAGCCGCGTTACCGCATCCCCGATATCTGCGTGAAGGCCCTGCCTCATCAAGTGACTCCAATCCTCACGCAACCCGATTTGGCCATCGAGATCGTGTCGCCCGACGACGAGGTTCCCGAGATGTTGGCGAAGATCGGGGACTATTTGGCCGCCGGCATTCCGCATGTTTGGGTGGTCGACCCGTACA
>JBAWDI010000376.1:0-12434 GCA_049590695.1 Bryobacteraceae bacterium | reverse complement strand
GGCCTGTGGCGCAGCCCGCCGGCCACCGTCAGCTCGTCGAAGCCCAGCGGCACGGTGGGCGGCTCGAAGCACGCGGCCAGGTAGATGGCGGGGTCGAGGCCAATGCTGACCGAAACCGGAAGGGGCTGGCCCAACCGCTCGGCCTTGGCGCGGAACTGGTCGATGTGCCGGCCGGGAACGAAGTAGATGCTGAGCGAATCGGGGCCTTGCATGCACAGCCGGTGAATGGTGACGTCGGATTCTCCCGTTTCGGGATCGCACGCGCGCACCAGTCCCGCGGTGATGTATGGCCCGGCATCGCGGAGCGTGTGGGTGGGGGCCGGAATCAGCCGCCGCAGGTCGAAAGGAGGACGGACGACCACCTCCTGGCAGGGCGCGCTTGCCACCGTCACCGGTGCGCAGGTGTGATTCAGCGCGTCCAGCAAATCGAACGGCAGCCGCTCGATGGTGCTGCCCATGAGCAGTGCGGTGCGCTCGCGGCTGGCCAGGATTCCGGCGACGACCGGGATGGCGTAGCCCTTGACGTTTTCGAAGAGCAGGGCGGGACCGGCGCCGGCGCGTTTGTAGACGGCGGCCAGTTCCGCGTGGGCATCGACGGGCTGCGGCGTGGTGGCGAGCTGGCCGGGGATGGAGGCGAGGAACTCCAGCGCGGAGCGCAGATCGAGGATGCTACCAGTATCCATTGCTGAAAATCGGTTTCTTGCAGGCGCTGCAAAACTCGGCGCCCTTTACGTCCAGACGCTCCACCGCGTGGCTGGATGTCATGACGCAGCGCCAGTCCGGGCAGTGCCGAAGACCGAAGGTGTGGCCGAGTTCGTGGGCCGCCTCTTTCAACAGGCGCTCGCGCAGCAGGTCCGGGCGCGGCGGCAGGCCGTAGAACTCCTCTTTCAAGCGCGCGGTGGATACCACGGCGCAATTGCCGTCGAGCTGCGCCTCGCCGAACACGAAAGTCAGCACGGGCACGTACAGGTCGGACGCCGTGACGCCCAGCACGCGCACATCGGGATCCACGGCGCGCTCCATGCGCTGGATGATGGCGGTGGAGTAATACTGCTGCCGGCCGGCGTCCAGCGCGAAAGAAAGATCGAAGGTCTCCGGGCGAATCTGGCACGGGGTGCGGAACGTGCGCGCCAGCGCCGCGGCGAGATACTCCAGCAGATCCAGTCCCGGTTCCGCGCCGGGCCTGGAAGGCGCTCCGAGCGGGATGAGATGGATGGGTTTCACCGCAATCCGTAACGGCGCAGCTTGTTGTAGAGCGTGGTGCGGTCGATATCGAGGATGCGCGCCGCCCGCGAGAGATTGTGCTGGGTTTCCCTGAGGATGCGCTCGATGTGCGACCGCTCCACATCATCCAGGGTCTGTCCGCCCTTGGGCTCTTCGGCCTGGAACTGGAAGGAGAAGTCGGCGGGGCGGATTTCCGAACCGCGGCCCACCACCAGCGCGCGTTCCACGGCGTTCTCCAGTTCGCGAACGTTGCCCGGCCAGTCGTGGCGCATGAGCACCTCCAGCGCTTCCGCGGAGAGCTGCGGCATGGCGCGGCTGGTGGCCATGCAGAACTTGTTCAGGAAATGGTTGACCAGCAGCGGAATGTCGTCGCGGCGTTCGCGCAGGGGCGGCAGGTCGATGCAAAAGACGTGCAGCCGGTAATACAGGTCGGGGCGGAAGGTGCCCTCTTTGACGAGCGCCTCCAGGTTCTTGTTGGTGGCGGCGATGCAGCGGAAATCCACCTTGATTTGCTGGTTGCCGCCCACCCGCACGATCTCCTTTTCCTGAAGCACGCGCAACAGGTCGGTTTGCGTCTTGAGACTGATGTCGCTGATCTCGTCGAGGAACACGCTGCCGCCGTCGGCGATCTCGAACTTGCCTTTCTTGCGGTACTGCGCGCCCGTGAACGCGCCCTTTTCGTGTCCGAACAGCTCGCTTTCGAGCAGCGTCTCGGTGAGCGCTCCGCAGTGGATGGTCACCATGGGCATGTAGCGCCGCGGACCGGCGGCGTGGATGGCGCGGGCCACCACTTCCTTGCCGGTGCCGCTTTCGCCCGTGATGAGCACGGTGGCTTCCGTGGGCGCGACCATCTCGATCAGCTCGGTCACCTTCTTCATGGCCGCGCTCTTGCCGATCAGTTCCGTGCTCGGAGAGACCTCCTGGAGGTTCTCGCGCAGGCGCACCACTTCCCGCCGGGCGCGTTTGTGCTCCAGGGCGTTCGCCACCAGGTGGGAGAGCTCGTCCGGGTCCACCGGCTTGGTGATGTAGTCGTACGCGCCGTGCTTGAGGGCCTGCACGGCGGTCTCCACCGAGGCGTAGCCGGTCATGATGATGACGGTCAGGTCCGGATCGGCTTCGTGCAGGCGGCTCTGGAGCTCCATGCCGTCCATGCCGGGCATTTTGATATCGATCAGCGCGATATCGAACTCCATCTGCTGGATCAGCTCGAGGGCTTCGCGTGCGCCTCCCGCGGGCCGGGCGGTGTAGCCTTCGCTGGCGAACCACTTGCCGAGCGAATCGCGCACCACCAGTTCGTCATCCACGATCAGGATTTTGCCCCGGGTCTTGGTTGCCGTCGGAGCATCTATCGCAGTTGCCATTGGTTCCTCCGCATGAACCCCGTTCAATTCGTCTGGTTCCGTCACTATCTCACCCTGGCAGGCGGAACCGCCTGCCCCGCCTGCCCCACCGGCAGCGTCACCGTGAACTCCGCCCCCTCACCCGGCGTGGAACGGACCGCGATCTCGCCCGCGTGCTGCTCCACGATACTATGCGCCACGGCCAGCCCCAGCCCCGTCCGGTTCTGGTCCTCTTTGGTGGTAAAAAACGGATCGAAGATGCGCGGCATCACGTCGGCGGGGATGCCGCCGCCCGTGTCCTTCACCCGCACCGAGCAGTGCTCCGCGCCGGGTTCGAGCTGCGTGGCGACTTCCAGCACGCCCCCGCTGGGCATGGCCTCCGATGCGTTGACCATCAGCACCAAAAACACCTGCTGGATCTGGTTGGCGTCGCACTGGGCCGGCGGAAGCCCGGGCGCAAGGTCGGTCTTCAGCTCGATACTCTGCAGATCGAGCTTGTGCTTCACCAGCGAAATGGCGCGCTCCACGATGGTATTGAGATCGTTGGGCTCGCGATTGCTCGGCGCCTGGCGGGAGAAGGTGAGCAGGTTCTTCACCAAGTCGCCGCAGCGCTTGCTCTCGCGCTCGATCGTCCGAAGCTGATCGGCCATCTCGTCGCGCTCCGGGAATTCGTGCTTCAGCAGCCCGCGCAGCACCAGGTGCGCGTACGTCAGGATGCCGAACAGCGGATTGTTGATCTCGTGCGCCACGGTGGCGGCCAGCTTGCCTACGGAGGCCATCTTTTCAGATCGCAACAGCGTCTTATGCACGCTCTCGAGCTCGGCGGTCTTGCGGCGCACCTCTTCTTCGATTTTGGCCTGAACGCCCGCCACTTCGGCGGTCATGCGGTTGAAGGAGCGCGCCAGATCGCCCAACTCGTCGTCCGAGCCCGCGGGCAGCCGATAATCGAGGTCTCCGCCGGCCACGCGATGGGTGCCGTCGATCAACTTCTTGACGGGCCGGTACACCACCACCCAAATGAACGCCACGGCCGCCAGCGAACCAAACAGCACCGCGCCCGCCAGGAAGTACGCCAGGGTGGCCTGATGCTGCGCGATCTGGGCGTCCACCGCGGCGAGGGAAAGATCGGCGTCGATCACCCCCAGCACAAGCTGGTTCGCGGGGTGGACGTGGCAGGCCGCGTCCGAACACGCGGGCGAGTTATCGATGGGGCGAATCACGGCCAGCAGGTGCGTGCCCTGCTTATCCCAGAACATGCGGGCCCGGTCGGGGCGGTTGAGCTTGGTGAGCGGCGCCGATTGCGCATGGCACCCGTAGCAGGCCTCGGCGCTCTTGTTCACCACGGTATCGACTTCGCGCGCGTCGGTGGAAAGCGTGATGCGGCCATCCTTATTGAAGATGCGGATGCGCTGGATGCCCGGCTGGCTGCCCAGCTCGCGGATGATGTTGTAGAGCGCCTCGCGGTCGTTGTGCAGCATTTCGTACCGCGTGCTGCGCAGGATCACGTCGGTGACGCGGTCGGCGGCCTGCTCCACGAAATCCTGCGAGTGAACGCGCTCCGCCCGCAGGTTGATGAAGCCGAATAAGGCGAAGAAGGCCGCGGTGCTCGCCGTCACCGAGATCGCGAGCTTGGCGGCCAGTCCCAGCCGGATTGTCTTGCCGAGGCTCATTCCACCGCGACTGCGTCCGCCTCCGTTTCTTCCATTTCCCGCGGCGCATGTTCATGCGGGCTCGCGGAGTTCACCTTTTCGAAAATGGGGAAGTACTCGGCGATGATGCGGAAAACCGCAAAGCCGGCGCCCACAATGGAAAGCGTCACGGCCACCTCGGTCCACTTGGGAATGTAATGCGCGCCCGAGCCGGCTTCCATTCCGGTGACGGCCACGTTCAGCCGGTTGGCGATGAACCCGAACACCACCATCACCGCGCAGGCGTACAGCGCGCCCGGACTCATCCGGACTTTCCGCTGAAACAGGAGCACGGTGGGCACGGCCATCAGGGCAATCTCGAGCGCGAACAGCCACGTCTCGGTGCGGTTCCGCAAGAGCAGCCCGAAGACGCCCCGGTGGGCCATATCGAGGAACCGAATCCACAGGTAGGTGCTCATGAGCACCGCCAGGACGCGCGCCAGGCTGGCCAGCAGCGGCAGTTCCAGCGCGCGGCCGAAGGCGCGGCTGCTATGCCACGATTCGAAGATGGTCATGGCCAGCCCCACGGCAATGGCGGAGATATAGAACAGCAGCGGCAGCAGCGGAGTGTACCAGAGCGGATAGAGCTTCTCCGGCACGATGAGATAGAGCGACCCGAGCGAGCTTTGATGCAGCGTCGAGAGCAGCACGCCGGCAATCATGAGGGGCACGGAAATGTTGTGAATCCACCCCAGCGGCTTGTGCCAGCCGAATTTTTCGAACACTACCGGAATGAATTCCAGAAACAGCACCGTGCTGTAGAGCGTCACGCACCAAGCCACCTCGAACATCACCGAATGCGGGTTCCACATGATCAGCGGGTGCCAGATGCGGTCGGGGCGGCCCAGGTCGTACAGCAGGGCCACCACCACCAGGCTGTAGCCCAGAAAGGCCGTCAGCACCGCCGGCCGCAGAACGGGCTTGTAGCGCTCGATGTTGAAGATGTGGACAATGGCCACCAGGGTGAAGCCTCCGGCCGCCAGGCCCACGCCGCACAGGACGTCGAAGCCGATCCAAAGTCCCCAGGGGAACTGGTCGCTGAGGTTGGTGGCGCCGCCCAAGCCGTACCGGATACGCAGGTAGGTGGCGTAAGCGCCACTCAACAGGACGACCGCTAAAATGACGCGCCACACCGTGATTTTCGGAAGTTTGAGCTTCATTTCCGCCGGCCCTCCTTCTTGGCGACTTCGCCGCGGCGGTTGGTGATCCACCAGATGCCGCCCAGCAGCACGGTGCCCGTGGAAACCACGTCCGGCGTCAGATCGAGCACGCGCCAGGTCAGATCGGGCAGGGCTTCCATCGGCACATTGGTGCGCAGGCCGATCTGCCCGAAGGGGACCGCCGAAAGGAAGAGCACCGAGGTGCCGCCCACCTCTTTGACGCCGTAAATCTTTCCGTAATACTGGCCCGGCTTGTCCTTGATGCGCTGCCGCGCTTCGGCCAGCAGTTCGTCGCGGTCGCCGTTCTTGGTGGCGCCGGTCGGGCAGGCCTCGGCGCAAGCCGTCAGCTTGCCCTGGCTCTGCCGCTCATAGCACATGTCGCACTTCCGCATCTTGGGCAGGCGCTGGTTCCATTCGTAGGTGGGCACCTGGAACGGGCACGCCTGCAAGCAATAGCGGCAGCCCATGCACTTCTCTGCGTCGTACACCACTGGACCAAGCGAGGTCTTCTGCAAGGCCCCCACGGGGCAGACCGAGACGCACGTTGGTTCCGCGCAGTGCATGCACAGCCGGCGGCTATATCGGTCCCCGTGCGTTACAACGGCAGTCAACTTGTGCGCCGAGATTTTTTCCTCGGCGGCAATCTTGTCGTTGTAGGGGAGGCCCCAACGTTCGGCGCAAGCCGCTTCGCATGCCTTGCAATCGATGCAGAGGGTGCTGTCGTACAGAATCGCTCTCGACATAAATAGACCCTCTACTCCGTTTTAGCAGATTTCAAGGGGAAATGTGTGGCAAATCTTTACAACTTTGCTACACGGTGAGGAAGAATTCGCCGGTTACGTCCTTCCAGTTGGCATCGGGGAGGGTGGCCAGGAGGTCGTCCGCCGGGCGTCCGCCATCGGCCGCAACTGCACCGGCCAGGGCCGGCTGCCGGGCGTAGAGCCGCTCGACCGCATCCCGCATCCACTCACGGACCAAGCTCTTGGGGACCAGATTGCGCCCCGTGCTCTCCTCATCCGGCACATGGACGGTGACTAACCAGCCTTTGCCATAAGGGTCCTGGCGCAGCGTGGCCGGGTTCTTGACCACTTCGGAATTGACCTCCATGACTTCACCTTCAGTGGGTGAAACCATCTCGGTCTTCTCTCCACCGCGGTAGAAGGAAAGAACTTTCTGACCTTGCCGGATCCATTGGCCGGGCTTCGGGAGCTCGATGTTTTCCACCTTGCCCACCAGGGCGGCGGCAAACTCATCGGCGCCCACGCGGACCACGTTCTTGCGCTCCCGCACCAGCCACGTGTGGCCGGAGTGATAGGACACCGTAGCCGGCGTCAGGAAACCATCCACATAGTCGCCGCCGAGCATGGCCGGGACTGCTTTCGGTGCCAGGGCCGGAGCGGTGGCCACCGCTTTGCGCCGGTTGAGGGCGTAATCCAGGACGATAAAAACCAGGAACGTAGCGAGAACCAGAATGACTGTCATGAGCTTTCCAACCTTTCTAGCTCCTATAAAGGCACGGCGGTGGCCAAACTACGGTGTTTTTCGCAACTATATCTGTTGTGGTTTCATGCACGTAGAGAGGTGCGGGTTTTGACAACCGGAGAGTCTGTAGAGATTTACAACGGCATGATGTTGAGAATTACCATCATTACGCATGGAATCAGCGCCTTGCGACCACTGCCGTGAAACACTACAGTGCTGTTGAATATTACAGCGACTTGCGGCCCAGACGCACCTTATCCGACGCGCCGTGGAGCAGGCGTTTCGCCTGCCATGCCGGTATTCCTACCGGCATTCCCCGAACAACGTCGGCACGGACGCCGACGTGGCAACGTGTGCTGGGCATGTCCAGCAGCTTGGAAGTGAGAGTCTTCTACCCAACCTGATGGAGGTGAAGGGTTAGCGAAGCGCAAGGGCGTTCCGGTGACGGAGGGTCTGAAAGAAGCGTGGAGCAAAAACGCGAGTCGATGAACAAGAACCGGGTATCAGGCGCCAACGTGGGACGAGCAAGCGTTGCATTGCGAAGTCCATATTCATCAAGAACGGGAAGCGTAGATCCGGCGTCCCCAGAGGGGTCCCCGCGCGGAAGGCGGCTGGAATTACCCCAGGAGATCTGTCCTGTGTCGCAGCAATGCGACTGAGCCTGGACGGAAGCATCATCGACCTGTCGGTGAGCATGTTCGACTGGGCAAAGTACCGGCGGACCAAGGGCGCCATCAAACTGCACCTGCTGCTGGACCACGATGGCTACCTGCCGTCGTTCGCCGTGGTGACAGAAGGCAAGACCAGCGAGATCAAGGTGGCGCGCACGCTGCGGTTCGCGCCGGGCACGATCCTGGCAATCGACCGCGGCTACATCGATTACGAGTGGTTTCGGGAACTGACGCAGGAGGAGGTGTACTTCGTGACACGGATGAAGGAGAGGGCCGTGTACGAGGTGCAGGAAGAATTGCAGGTTCCGCAAAACAGCAACGTGGTGCGCGACCAGATCATCTGCTTTCCCCGGCTGGGGCGGGAGGGCGAAGATCCCGTACTGTTCCGGCGGGTAGAGATTTGGAACGCGGAGAAACAGGAAGCCATCGTGTTCCTCTCGAACCTGCTGGCCTTCGGGGCGACGACCATTGCGGCCATCATCAAGGAGCGCTGGCAAGTGGAATTGTTCTTCAAGGCGCTGAAGCAGACGCTGAAGTTCAAGACGTTCGTGGGGACCAGCGCCAACGCGGTTCGGACCCAGGTGTGGACGGCGCTGATCGCCCTGCTGGTGCTGAAGTACCTGCAGTTGAAATCGACGTTCGCGTGGTCGTTGTCGAATCTGGCCGCGCTGCTGCGGCAGCAACTGTTTTTCTATCGCGATCTGTGGGTGTGGCTGGACGATCCTTTTCAGGCCACGCCGGCTCTAGTCGGAGTGCACGACGATGCGCAACAGCTAGAAATCACGTGGTAGGCGGCAGTTGGACAGCAGAAAACTGGTCAAAGGAAGCGCCATTGACTCCAGGGGGGATGTGATCAGGTAATTCGGACAGCAGCCTGACAAGATCGCGGAAGGCACTTACTTCGACCTGTGTCGAAACGAAGATGCGCGTCCCGGCTCAAAGCTGGGCCATGCCCAACGTTCTCAATGTGTGGAAAGCGGTGAAACAGCTGATTTGGACGCGAGTGATGCCTGTTATTCTGTAGTTAGAAGGACTTGTTCACCGCATTTCCTTCAACGGTTTTCTTCGTGGCCACGAAGCGTTGCAACTCAGGTGGTACTGAACTTCCCGTAGGGCGCTTAGCCAGGCTCGCACGGCCGAGCCGCATATAAAGGCGGACAGTCGGCGAGGAGATCTTAGGACTAGTCCTATAACACCCGGTGGGAAGTATCCCATCGGATATCAGAGAGGCAAGCGTCGAATCGATAGCATGGAGAGGCTATTCAGCCTGTTTCCCGCTGCTTCGAAGATGCGGCTCAAATCATTGGCGGCCGAAGGTCCGTGCTTTATCTCGGACCGGATACGCACGGGGGGTGCCCTCTGGGCCAAGTCCGAGAGCCCCGGCTGCCGCAACGTACTTACTCCCCCTTCGCGCGCTGTCAGTGTCTCTGCACCGGCCGCGCGGCCGCCATGCGCGCGGCCATACGCATGGCCTGCTTCATGCTGCGCGGGTCGGCCTGGTTCTTTCCCGCTATGTCGAATGCCGTCCCATGGTCCACCGAGGTCCGGATGATCGGGATTCCCAGCGAAATGTTCACCGTGCCTTCGAAATCCAGTAGCTTCATGGGAATGTGGCCCTGGTCGTGGTACATGGCCACCACCAGGTCATAGGCGCCGCGCCACGCTTGCAGGAAGACGGTGTCGCCGGCATGTGGACCGCTGCACTCGATTCCCTTGGCGCGGGCCGCGTGGATAGCCGGAACGATGAACTTCCGCTCTTCTTCGCCGAAGAGCCCGTGCTCGCCCGCATGCGGATTGAGGCCGCACACGGCGATGCGAGGCGGCTCGAACCCGAGCAGCCGCATGGCCTTGTCGCCCAGCTCGATGGTGTGCACGATGCGATGGGTGCTCAGATCGCAGGCGTGGCGCAGCGGCACGTGCGTGCTCACGTGAACGGTGGCGAGCCGCTCGCTGGCCAGCAGCATACGCGATTCGGCCACGCCGCACAGCTCCGCGATGTATTCGGTGTGCCCGGTGAACGGGCGGCCCGACAGCGTGACCGCCTCCTTATTCAGAGGCGCCGTGACCATGGCATCCGCCTCCCGCATCACGCACATCCCGGTGGCGATTCGGACGTATTCGACCGCGGCCTGGCCGCAGCGCGCATCCAGGCGGCCGAAGCAGAAATCTCCGACATCGCCCAAAGTGAGGGTATCGCGCAGCAGCGCCGAGGCGAGTTTGAGGCCGGTCGAGCGCTCCGCCATCTCGAGAATCCGCGAATCGCCTACCACGATCCAGTTGGCCAGCGGCGCAATCCGCGGGTCGGCCAGTGCCTTGAGCACAATCTCCGGGCCGACGCCCGCCGGGTCGCCCATGGTGAGCGCGATGGTGGGAAGTTGGTCTATGGGGTGGGGCATAAAAAGAAGTCCGCTACTTGGATTAGAGCATGCGGAGCGCCGAATCCGCCCGACTTGGTGGCCACCCGCCATCCATCGAAGGCGCCGCCGGACAGATGACCCCACGGTATGCCGGGGACGATTTCGTCTTCGAGCTGGATGCGGCGCACACCGAGCGCGCGGCACACCAGCGATGCCGTGTCTCCTCCCGAGAGCACCAGCGCGGTGGCGGCACCCGCCGCGTCTTCGACGAGCTCGCGCACGCGGTTCAGCGAGGTTGGTCTCAGCGAAAGGTTGAGGACTACGTGCTCGCTGCGGCCGAGCGCCAGTAGACGACGCTGCTGTTCGACGGTGACGGGGTGATCGGAGCCGATGCAAAAGAGCACGGAAGAGGCCGGCCGGGGGGCCGTCCCCAGAGGGGACCCCAGGACCAGGGGTCCGCCCCACGGCAAGGTGCGGGCCAGCGCGGAAGCCAGGCCGGCCGATCCGGACCAGAGGATACGCCGCCCCGATTCAAGGCCGGCCGCCGCAATCGTATCCAGGTCGCGGTCGCACGCGGCATCTATGGAAATGAAGCGGGCGCCGGCCTGAATGGCGGCGCAAACCGCCGATGGCTGCACGGGCGCGCAATCTTCCAAACCCTGGCTGCGCAGGCGCGCGGCGAGGTTGATGGCCTCCGCGTCTCGCACTCGCAGATAGCCCTCTTCGACGGTTCGGCCCATGGCCGGATATGCGGGCGTAATCACGGCCGCCTCGCAACCGAACGCGGTGAGTGCGGCGGCGATCTCGGCCCCCACATTGCCCCTCAAAGTGGAATCGATCTTCTTGAACAGAATGCGCGCCCGATCCACGGGAAGCCGTTGGGCCAGCTCGTCCATGACCCGCCGCAGCTCTGCCGCGTTCAGATGGCGGCTCTCGGCGCTGATGGCCAGCACGCTGGTTTCCTCGCCGTGGGAATCCAGCCGAACGTGGGTCTGGTACCCGCGCCGCGCAAAATGCACGGCGGCGTCGCAGGCGCCGGTGAGATCGTCGGCGATGAGCAGGCACTCGAGGTTCGTGGTTGGCGACGCCCGCATACTCATGTTATTCTAGCGAGCGGTTCTGGCCGAGGAGATGTTGCGAGCGGACATAGCGGCGTGGATACTATCGCTGGTCTCGACGCCCGACCGCGCCAAAGAGCTGGCGGCGGAGTTGGCGGCGGCGACGGCGTCGCGCGCACCAATCGTATTCTGGCTATCTCTGGCGCGCACCGGACTCTCCCTGGTTTCCGCCCAGGTGCGCGCCGCGCCACTGCGTCTGGCTGCGCTGGTGGTAGCCGGCTATATTGCGACATACCTGCTCGGCGAGGCGTTTCTGGTGGGCCCTCGCTGGTTGATCCGCCACCCGTATAACAGTTCTCTGCTGTCGTCCTTCTGGATCAGGGAGGCGGCCCGGGCCATGCTTCGCGAGGAGCGGATCTTGCGGTATCTAGCTGTGCCCTTTCTCGTGGGCCTTTTTGTCGCGTGGCTTTCACGCGGCCGCGAGCTTGCCGCTTGTCTGGTCATGCTGCTATGGGATCTGGCCGCCGGCACGGCTGAGCGGGTGTGGATTGGGCACCTGGGCCTTTTCAGAATTGGGGTGCTGCTGGCGTACACACTGCGGGGCTACCTGTTCGTGCTGGCCGGCGCCATTGTCGCTCGCATGTGGTTTCTGAGGAACTGGCGCCGCGCGCGATGACCTGCGCGCAGCCCGCCGCCATCGTAAACTGGTGGTTCATGGCCCACCAGTTTCGCCACTCGATGTGTAACGAGGCTTTCGAGGGATGGCCGTTCACCGCAGCGTGCCAGGCTATCCGCAAGGCCGGCTACACGGGCATTGAAATCGCGCCGTTCACGCTGGCGGAGAAGCCCGCGGACATCGGCGCGGCCCAGCGCCGGGAGTACCGCGACATCATCCGGTCCGAAGGATTGACCTTCGTGGGCTTGCATTGGCTGATGGTCAGCCCCAAGGGGCTGCACGTCAGCGGACCGGACGCCGCGCTGCGCCAGCGAAGCTGGGAGCACATCCGCAATCTGATGGATCTGTGCGCGGACCTGGGAGCCAACGGCGTGATGGTCTTCGGCTCGCCCCAACAGCGGTCCACCACCGGCGGGCTCTCTCGCGCGGAAGCCACCCGCAACTTTATCGACGGCTTAACCGGGGTGGCGCCGCACGCCGCCGAGCGCCAGGTGACCGTGCTGGTGGAAGCGCTGCCGGCCAATCAAGCCGACGTGGTGCAGACGCTCGAGGAAGCCGTCGGCATTGTGCGCGAAATCGGCAGCCCGTACATTCAGACCATGTTCGACGTGCACAACGCCATCGACGAGAGCCTGCCGCACGGGGCGCTGGTGGAGCGCTGGTTCGACTACATCCGCCACGTCCACGTGACCGAGTTGGACGGGCGCCATTGCGGGGCCGGAGACTACGACTACAAGCCGGTCCTGGAGGCCCTGCGGCGCCGCAACTACGCGGGCTG
>JBAWDI010000375.1:0-5882 GCA_049590695.1 Bryobacteraceae bacterium | reverse complement strand
TCTGGAAGGCCGCGCTCTTGGCGTGGTTTGACCGCCGCCCCGCGTTGCCGTGCACCAGGCCTTCGGCCCCTTCGGCTTCGTACCGCCGGTACAGCCGCTTCACCTGGCGGTAGCTCAGTCGCAGGATCGACGCCCCTTCTTTCTGGTTCAGCTCACCCGCTTTCACTCGTCCGAGCACGCCCGCTCGCCGAGCTTCACGCTCGCTCATCCATGTCCTTCTCACCTGCCTGTAATCGGCTGGGTGAGGGGACATTTCTATCGAGGACTGTAGGGGACATTATCACGGAGCTTCAACATGTATTCGGAAAATTAACACCATACGAGCACCTATGAGCCAACCTTATGTCCGCGTAAAGGTCTCCGGGGAGTTCGCCTGCTGGACCCGCCCAGAGAACAAGGTGGAACGGGTCAGTTACGAGTGCATGACGCCGTCGGCGGCCCGCAACATCCTAGATGCGATCTGCTGGAAGCCGGAGATGCGATGGGTGGTCACCCGCATCCTGGTGCTAAAGCCAATTCGCTTCCAGTCCATCCGCCGTAACGAGCTTCAAAGCAAGATCGCACCCGGCTCTGTCCGAAAATCGATGAGCGATCCTGGCTCCTATCGGCCGCTCGCGGCTGGGGCCGGGGAGGACACCGACGGCACCCCACGGAATACACTCGCACTGCGCGACGTCTCCTACATCATCGAAGCGTTCCCTCACGTCTACCAGCCCACCGCCGAAGACACTCCCATCAAGTACATGGCAATGTTCAACCGGCGCGTCGAGAAGGGCCAGTGCTTTCACCGCCCGGCCCTTGGCTGCCGCGAGTTCGCCGCGGCGTTCGAGTTGCCGAGTGAATCGGAGAAGCCGGTGCCGGACACCATTCCCATCGGCCGCATGCTCTACGACATCATCTTCCGCAACGGCGGCGAGGACAACCGCGCCATCTTCTTCGAAGCCGTGCTCGAAAACGGCATTCTCGACACGCATCCCGACCGCGCCATCCCGGACGAAGCCATCCGAAAGGAGTTGCTCGCATGCTCATCCAGGCATTGGCGGAATACGCCGACACGCGCCTGCAAGACCAGTTGAACGACTTGGCCTTCGAAACGAAGCCGGTCCCGTACTTTCTCGAGATCGGCCGCGACGGGACTTTCCTCAATCTCGTGGAGCGCACTGAGCAGGTCCAGCGCGGCAAGAAGACAGTCAAACAGCCGCAGACCCTGCTAGCTCCTAAATCCCCGGTCCTCCGTAATACAGGCGAACATCCGCTGCTGGCATGCGACGACATGAAGTATGTCCTCGGCGATGAGAAGAAGCACATTGCGTTCGTCGACCTGCTGAAAGAGGCGGCTGCCGCCACTTCCGATCCGGCCCTTCAATCGTGCGTCGCTTTCTATGAACGGCCGGACCAAGTCGACGCTGCCCGAAAGGCGTTGGCCGATCGCAAGACGCAGGCCGGAGCCGTAATCGCACTCTCCACCGGCGGTCCCGCGGTGGCCCGCGACGCGGTCCGCCGCTATTGGCGTGAACATTATCAGAAGGCCAATGCTGCCCGCAATGAAAAAGGCGGCGAGGGCATGTGTCTGATTTCCGGGGAAATCGGGCCTATCGCGCCCACACACGAAAAAATCAAGGGCCTCGCTTCGCTTGGAGGCCAGCCCGCAGGCGTCAGTTTAATGTCCTTCGATAAGGAGGCCTTCCGCTCCTACGGGTGGGAACAGAATGCCAACAGCCCAGTTTGCCCCAAACACGCAGCCGCCTACGTTCTGGCGCTGAATCACCTGCTGAAACGCGACAACGCTTCGCGCATCGATCATTGCGGCGTCGGCTTTCTCTTCTGGACCAAGAAGCCGGTGGAGAAAACACCAATCTCGATCCTCGAAGAGGCCGATCCCGAGCAAGTCCGGCAGTTGCTTCTCCTCGACGAAGGTAGTCTCCACCTAGACCCGAACGAGTTCTACCTCCTGGGCGTTTCTGGGAACGGTGGACGGCTGCTGGTCCGCTTCTGGATTCACGAGAATCTCGAAAGGGTCCGGGAGAATGTGGCGGGCTGGTTCAAAGGCCTGCGCATCTCCAGCCCCTTTACTGGCGGCATCGCGGACCCGCCCAAGCTGTGGCAACTCCTCGCATCCATCGCCCGCGACGAACCGCCGCCGGACCGCGCCATTCAACTGATCCGCCGCGCCATCCTCGGCCAGCCGCTCGGCAGAACCATCCTCGCCGGCGCCTTGGGCCGCCTTCGCCTTGCCTCCGGCGCGGACAAGCTCTCGCCCGTGCGCGCCGGTCTCATCCGGCTCTGTGTCAACGATCAAAATGGAGAACCCAAAATGACTGAAGAATTAGATCCGAACTTGAACCACGCCGCCTACCTTTGCGGCCGCCTGTTGGCTCTCTACGACGGACTGCAATACCAGGCGCAAGGCGAGGTCAACGCAAGCGTGTCCGACCGCTACTACTCCCTTGCCTCCACATACCCCACGCTCGCGTTTCCGAAGTTGACCGACCTTGGCCTTAAGCACTTGAGAAAACTGCGCCGCGACAAACCCGGAGCGGCCGTCAACATCGAGAAGGAGATTCAAGAGATCCACACCCGCCTGGCCGCTTTGGGTGCGAAGTTTCCCCCTCCGCTCAGTCTCGAAGAACAGGGACGCTTCGCCATCGGCTACCACCATCAGCGGGCCGAGAGCATGGCTCGCGCCATGGCCAAGAAACAGGAACGGCAGCAAAACGCATCTAAAGAGGAAAACTAACCATGAGTGAAACCGAAATTGTAAAGAACCGCTACGACTTCGTCTATCTTTTCGACTGTCAGGACGGCAATCCAAATGGCGATCCCGACTTTGACAACGCGCCCCGCTTCGACCCCGAAACCTTTCAAGGCCTGGTGTCCGATGTCTGTCTGAAGCGCAAGATTCGCGATTATGTGGCTTTGCTGAAGCCGTCGGAACCCGGTTACCGCATCTTTATCATGTCCGGCCCGGCTCTCGAAAGCCAGCAGAAAATGCCGTACGAAGATCTGAAGATCGAGCCGAAAACCAAGGACCGCGGCAAGATCGCCGAAGCCCGTGCGTGGATGTGCAAGCACTTCTTCGACGTCCGTGCTTTCGGGGCCGTCATGAGCACCACCGATTTCAACTGCGGACAGGTCCGCGGCCCTGTCCAAATCACTTTCGCCCGCTCGTTCGACCGTGTCTTCTCCACCGAGCATGCCATAACTCGCGTCGCCTACACCACCGAAGAGAAGGCCAAGGGCACCACCGGGTCCACCGAGATGGGCCGGAAGCACACCATCGCCTACGGACTCTACTCCACGCACGGCTTCGTCAACGCCGCTTTCGCCGCGCAGACCGGTTTCACCGAGGCCGACCTCGCCGTTCTCTGGCTCGCGCTGAAGAACATGTTCGACGTGGACCGCTCGGCGGCCCGCGGCCTGATGTGCCCGCGCGGCCTCTACGTCTTCAAGCACAGCTCCGCCCTCGGCGAAGCGCAGGCCCACAAACTGTTCGAACGGGTCAAGGTCGCGAAGAAGCCCGGAGTCGAATCGCCGCGTTCTTTCGACGGCTACACCGTCACCGTGGATGACAAGGACTTGCCTGCCGGGGTGACTCTTACGTCGTTATGACGGAGGAAGTGGATCCGCTGCCGCTCTCCGCCCTCAACCAGTTGCTCTACTGCGAACGCCGCTGCGCGCTCATTCATATCGAAGGCGTCTTTGAAGAGAACGCCTTCACTCTTGAGGGCAGCCTGCGGCACGAAGCCGCCGACACTCCCGGCTACGAAACACGATCCGGCGTGCGCGCGGTGCGCGCCTTGCCGCTCTATTCGCGCCGCCTGGGCCTGTCCGGCAGAGCCGACATCGTCGAGTTTTCCCGCGCGCCTGGGAGCCGGGAGTCGCCCTGTCCAATCGACTACAAGCGCGGCGCGCGCCGCCGCTGGGAGAACGATGACGTGCAACTGTGCGCCCAAGCTCTATGCCTGGAAGAAATGCTGGGCGTGGAAGTGCCTCGCGGCGCAATTTTCCATGCGGCATCCAAGCGCCGTCGTGAAGTCGAGTTCGATCCTCGGTTGAGAGAGGCCACCGTGCAAGCGGCCCAGCGCCTGCACCAACTGGTCCGTCAGGCGCGCATTCCACCGGCCGTTCTCAAACCCCAATGCGAGGGTTGCTCGCTGAAAGGCGTCTGTATGCCGGAACTCTCTCAACGCGCGGAGATGGTCCGCACGGCCACCCGCGGACTGTTCGACCCGGAGTAGAAGACCAGAACTATGGAAATCCAGCAGAACGTCCTTTACGTCATGACCCAAGGCGCATATCTCCACCGCGACCACCTCACTCTGCAAGTGAAGGTGGAGGACGAGGTGAAGCTTGGCGTGCCCCTGCACAACCTGCAAGCTATCACCCTGTTTGGCAACGTCATGGTCTCTCCCGGAGCGCTTCACATGTGCGCCGAAGCCGGCGTCAGCGTCACATTCCTCTCGGAAACGGGACGTCTGCTGGCGCGCGTGGACGCCCCGGTCTCCGGCAATGTTCTGCTCCGGCGCGAACAGTTCCGCCAAGCCGACGATCCCGCCAGGGGCCTGGCTTATGGCCGCTGTTTCATTGCCGGGAAGCTGCAAAACGTCCGGGCCAACCTGCTTCGCGCGGCCCGCGACAACGCCGGCGCGGAAGACCGGGAGACCTTACAGCAGGCCGCCATGGATCTGGCCGCGTCCATCCGCCGGTTGGAATTCTGCTCAGACCTGGATGAAGTTCGCGGAACCGAGGGCGCAGCGGCCCGCGTCTTCTTTCAGGCATTCGGCGCCTTGGTCCGGCACGAGAAAGAGCACTTTACTCCCCACGGACGGACCCGCCGGCCTCCCCTCGACCGGGCCAACTCCCTCCTCTCCTACACCTACGCCCTGCTATTGGCCGATTGCATTGCCGCACTGTCCGCCGCCGGCCTCGATCCCAACGTCGGCTATCTTCACGTGGATCGTCCCGGCCGCCCTTCGCTCGCGCTGGACCTCATGGAGGAATTCCGGCCCCTTTTGGCGGACCGCCTCGTCCTGACGCTCATCAACCGGCGTCAGGTCGCGCCCACCGACTTCGCCGTGCGCGAGGGCGGCGCCGTGGAAATCTCCGCCGATGCCCGCCGGGCCCTGGTGGCCGCCTGGCAGGAGCGAAAACAGGAGTCCGTTACTCATCCGTTGCTCGGTCAGACCACCCGTATAGGCCTGCTGCCGCATCTCCAGGCGAGAATTCTCGCCCGCGTGATCCGGGGAGAAATGGAGTCCTATGTGCCGTGTGTGTTGAAGTAGAGAGATGATTGTAGTGGTGGCCTACGACGTGTCGACGGAAACCAAAGAAGGGCGGCGCAGGCTTCGCCGCGTCGCGCAAGCGTGTAAGGACTACGGGCTGCGCGTTCAGAAGTCGGTGTTTGAGTGCGTCCTGCGGGAATCCGATTGGGTCAAGCTCAAGCATCGCCTACTTCAAGAAACCGCTCTGAAGGAAGACAGCCTCCGGTTCTATTTCCTGGACGAAATTGCACGAGCGAAAACCGAGCATCATGGGGTAAACTGCCCTGTAGACCTGGAGAGACCTCTCATTGTCTGAATCCGGCGATGCCAACCCTCTGCGCGAACCTAAAGCGACCGGCAGACTGCCGGGGTGTTCGCGCTGCCCCCAATCGCTTGCTATTATGGAACTTCTCGGAGAACCCGTGTGGAACGCCGGTGGATTTCGGGCACCACCTTCCGGTTTCGCGCAGGTTGCCGTGCAACCGGCTGATTCCCAACGGCCTAGCGGAGAAGTATTCTCCCGGCATCGATGCCGGGAGCGGATTGAAACCAATCGGCGCTGAAGATCAAACCACCTGGAACCGATTCTCCCGGCATCGATGCCGGGAGCGGATTGAAACA
>JBAWDI010000374.1:0-4522 GCA_049590695.1 Bryobacteraceae bacterium | reverse complement strand
ATCTTGCAGAGCGCTGGGGCAAAACAAGCGCGCTACATACCCACCACGCTTGTGCAATTCATCGCCCTCGTCAGGCGCGCACGCCTTTTCATCGGAGGCGATACCGGCCCTTTGCATTTGGCGGCCGCCGTGGGTGCACCCATTGTTGGCATTTACGGCCCCACCGACCCCGCGCGCAACGGCCCCTATGGCGATTCGCTCCAGGTCCTGCGCAGTCCCGCTGCAGTCACCACTTACAAGCGCGCCGCGTCCATCGACGAAGCCATGCGCGCCGTCTCCCCCGCCCAGGTGTTCGAGGCGCTTAAGGCGATGCTCGGCGAGCGCCGGAGCCTGCCGTGATGCCGGCCTTCCCCAAGCGCTATGCCGATGCCGTAGCCAAACTGCGCGTCCCCGCCGGTTTCGTGCTGGTGCTGGTGTTCGCCTGGTTTTCCCGCCCCACGTCCCGTTCGCTCGCCCTGGGCCTGCCGCTCGGCCTGCTGGGGCTATTCCTGCGCGCCTGGGCGGCAGGCTGCCTGGCAAAAAACCAGCAGCTTGCCACCGGCGGCCCCTACGCCTACACGCGCAACCCACTCTACCTCGGCACCCTGCTGGTAGCCGCCGGCTTGGTCATAGCCTCCCGCAACATCGGCCTCGGCATCCTCTTTATAGCCGTCTTTCTGCTGGTTTATCTGCCTGTGATCCAACTGGAAGAGCAGCACCTGCGGACTCTGTTTCCGGACTACGCCCCCTATGCCGGCCAGGTACCCGCTCTCTGGCCGCGTCTCACACCGGCCCCCACAAAAAACCCGAATCCTTTTCGAACAGCCCTATATCTAAGGAACCAAGAGTATCAAGCCGGCGCCGGATACGTCGCCGGGATGCTGTTTCTCCTTTGGAAAGTGCTGGGTTAAGTTTGGAGCCCGCTCGCGTAGCGGGGCGGCCTGCACCAGGGGTTGTTCGTCCGGGCCGGGAGCATCGGAGGGCTCCCGCGCCTGGACGTTCAATCACACCTTGACCGAAGCGGTATCCGGCTTTGGCGGGCCGCTGGAGACTTCCCATCTTTGCCAGTTTTCTTCCGTGCGATCTCCCGCATGCACAAGCGCAGATTCTCCGCCGCCAACTCATCGGTTGGGTCCATCGCGACGGCTCGCTCCAGGGTCTCCCTGGCCTCCACGAAGCGGCCTGCCCGTAAGAGAGTCCAACCGAGGTCGTTGACCAACTTCTGATTCTCCGGCTCCAACTCCAATGCCCGCTGGCCCGCGGACACCGCCTCTTCGTCGAAGCCTGCACTACCGGCGCAGTAGCCGAGCCCATCCCATAGCGCCGCAACGTCGGGGTATCTCTTCACAGCCGCCCGGTATAGCGCCATGCCGTCCTCATACGCCTCGATCTGGGTCAGAAATGTGCCGGCCTCATCGATGATCTGGCGGATGTCCGTGGTGTTCTCCGGCAACGATAACAGCGATTGGAACAACTCCCGCCCTTCCGCGATTCTCCCCAATTGATACTCCACTGAACCCATGCTGAGAATCGCCGGCGCGTAGGTCGGCATCGCCTCCAGCGCCCGTTTCAGTGCGGCGATGGAGCCCGCGCGATCGCCCATCGCGTCTCGACAGATGCTGTCCGCGTATTCCCCTTCGGCGTAGAATTGGTGTTCCCCGCGGGTGGCCTTTGGCTTGGACGATTCTGGCGTTTTTCGTTTCACTGGTGACCGCTCCCAAAAAGTATACCCCATGCCGCGATTCTTCCGGTCACCGGTCACACCGAACGTAAGAATACTTTTCCCCATGCCTTTCAGCCACTTACAGCCATTTGATCCCCCTAGATCTCCAGTCCGCTTGACACCCGCCTGCTACCCTGAAATCAGAAGGAGGCTTGCGTCCTCCACAGCGCAGGCCCAACGGTTTTCTTGCTGGCCAGCAAGCGTTGCAACTAAGGTGGTACTGAACTTCCCGTAGGCCCGTTAACGGCCGCACGGCAATCCCTGACAGAGGATTCCGGCGGGGAGATCTTAGGACTGGTCCTATCACACCCGGTGGAGAGCGGATAGCCCCGGCCGCCGCAACGATTCCCGATCAAGTCCCTTCCTCTCACCCGAAGTGTCTTCAACAGCAGATCGTGTCTCCGCTGACTCTGCGCTCTCTAAATCCCCGCCAGCAGTGTACAGCCTCAATCCCCGCACGTTCCCGATTTCTCCAAATCCTTCTCCGCGTAAAGTATTTCTCCGCGTCTCCGCGGCTCCGCGTCGAAGAACTGGACGCGTCGAAAATTGGCTTTGTTCCTTCACTTTCCCCGTCCGCTCAGGCAAAATGGAATTCTTGGCGCGCCTATGAAATCCGTAGCCCCCCTCACGCGAGCCGTCCTCTCTCTTCTGGCCTGCACACTTCTGTGTTCCGCCGCTAACGTCTCCAAGGTCTGGGTAGCCGACAACGGCGATGGCACCTACAAGAATCCCATCCTGCACGCCGACTACTCCGACCCCGACGTCGTCCGCGTGGGCGAAGACTTCTACATGGTGGCTTCCAGTTTCGAATGCGCGCCCGGCTTGCCCATTCTCCACTCCCACGACCTGGTGAACTGGGAACTGATCGGGCACGTCTACGCCGCGCAGCAGCCGCTCGACGTCTTCAGCAAGCCGCAGCACGGCAACGGCGCGTGGGCGCCCGCCATCCGCTATCGCAACGGCGAGTTCTACATCTATTACCCCGATCCCGATTACGGCATCTACGTGGTGAAAGCCAAGAACCCCGCCGGTCCGTGGAGCGCGCCCTTATTGGTCAAGGAAGCGAAAGGCTGGATCGACCCATGCCCCTTATGGGACGACGATGGCAAAGCATACCTGGTGAATGCCTTGGCCGGAAGCCGCTCCGCCATGAAAAGCATGTTGATTGTCAGCCGCATGAGCCCCGACGGCACAAACCTGCTCGACGGCGGCGCCCTGGTCTATGACGGCCATGCCCAAGACCCCACCGTGGAAGGTCCGAAATTCTACAAGCGCAACGGTTACTACTACATTTTTGCGCCGGCCGGCGGGGTGGCCTCCGGCTGGCAACTGGTTCTCCGCGCGAAGAAGGTCTATGGCCCTTACGAGAGGAAGATCGTGCTGGCCCAAGGCCACACGCCGATCAACGGACCGCACCAGGGCGGGTGGGTCGATACTTCCACTGGCGAGTCCTGGTTCATCCACTTCCAGGACAAGGGCGCTTACGGCCGCATCGTGCATCTCGAGCCGATGAAGTGGGTCGATGACTGGCCCGTCATGGGCGCCAACGGCGAACCGGTGTCGACTTACAGGAAGCCGAACGTGGGCAAGACCTACCCGATGATGACCCCCGCCGACACGGATGAGTTCAACGGCAGCCAACTTGGCATGCAATGGCAATGGGCGGCCAATCCCCAGCCGGGCTGGGTCTTTCCGGCTGGTGGATTGGGTTTGATCCGTCTGTTTTGCGTTCCCCTGCCGGAGAGTTTCAAGAACTTCTGGGATGTGCCGAATCTCATGTTGCAGAAGTTCCCCGCCCCACAGTTCACCGCTACCGCCAAGGTCGCCTTCACCCCCCACACCAACGATGAAAAGACCGGGCTGATCGTGATGGGAACCGACTATGCTTATCTCGCGGTGGCCAAGAGGCCGGAGGGCCTGGTGGTGTCGCAGACGATTTGCAAGAATGCCGACCGGGGCGCGGCGGAACGGGAAAGCGCGCCGGCCCCGGTGAAGGGCGCCACGTTGTATCTGCGCGTGAAGGTGTCGGACCAGGCGCTCTGCGTATTCAGCTACAGCACGGACGGCACGAATTTCACGCCCGCCGGTGAACGCTTCACCGCGCGCCCCGGCCGGTGGATTGGCGCCAAGGTGGGCTTGTTCGCGGTTCGCTCCGGTCCCGCCTCCGAAAACGGCTACGCCGATTTCGACTGGTTCCGAGTCGAGTAAAATTGACTCATGAAGAGAATCGTTGTACCCCTGTGGCTCGCCTTGGCCGCCGTCGCCGCGGCGCAGACCCCTGCGACTACCTTCAAATTCGATATCGGCCCGGAAAAGCCCGCGCCCGGCTATACCAAGGTTCTTCCTACCACCGGGTACACCGACGAGCTCGGCTATGGGTTCGAGCCAGGCTCCAGCGTCACGGCGCCGCCCTTCTACTTCTCGGTCAAGGTGCCCGAAGAGGGCAACTACAAGGTGACCGTGACTTTCGGGGACCGCCAGGCGGAATCCATCACCACCGTCAAAGCCGAGATCCGCCGGCTCATGCTCGAGCAGGTGCGGACCGCGCCCGGCAAGTTCGAGACCCGCTCGTTCATCGTCAACGTCCGCACGCCGAAGATTTCCACCGGCGGCGAAGTCCGGTTGAAAGACCGCGAGAAGACCTCGGAAACGCGCGCCTGGGACGACAAGCTCACCCTCGAGTTCATCGGCCGGCATCCCGCCGCTTCCAAGATCGAGATCGAGAAGGCGGACAACATTCCCACCATCTACATCGCCGGCGATTCCACTTCCACCGACCAGTCGCGCGAGCCGTTCAACAGTTGGGGACAGATGCTGCCC
>JBAWDI010000373.1:0-2483 GCA_049590695.1 Bryobacteraceae bacterium | reverse complement strand
CGCTGTGTAGGGGCCGGGCATGCCCGGCCCGTCCCCGTATCACCGCCGCGATAACTCTCTTCATGGTGTCCCCTTCAATGACGCCAGGTAGGCGACCAGGTCACCCAGTTGTTCGCGGGTCAACTTCCCCTCGTAGCCCGGCATGGGCGACTTCCTGATTAGTTGATACTCTTTCAGATCTGCCTTCACCAACGAAATCAGCCGGTCCTGGGCATCGATGAGCTGCACGCTGTAGGTGTCTTCGTTCAGCCTCCTGCCCGTTACGGTCCGCCCGTCCCGCGTCACCGCCCGCACGTACCAGTTCGCGGGCTGCACGCGCTCGTCGGGACGCAGCAGCGATGCCAGCAGATCCAGCGGCGGCAGGCGCGCCCCGATGTCGCTAAGTTCCGGGCCGATCCGCGATCCCGTCCCGCCGACTCGGTGGCAGCTCGCGCATTGGTTGTTGGAAAACAGCGCGCGCCCTCGGGCGGCATCGCCGGCCGGAGGAGGCGGCATGGCCGCTCTTCCCAGCGCCCGCACAATAGCGAGAAGCTGCATGGATTCCACTCCGGTCAACGGAAAGCCGGGCATCTCGGTCCCCGGAATCCCGTTTCGCATGGCGCGATACAAATCGTCGTCGGTGCCGCCGTGCCGGAATTTGCCGGTGGTAAGGTCGGGGCCGCGGCCTCCCTTTCCCTCGGGGCCATGACACACGGCGCAGTTGTCCGCCCAGAGCTTGCGCCCTTGCTCGGGATCCACCTTGGCATTGAAGAGCCGCTGTGTCGGAGCCTGCGCCCAGGCCCACGACGCAAACAGGAGAGCCACACCCAAACTGCACATCATCTTCTGTAGTAGAGGATGTTCAGGGCGCCAGTGAGGATTCCCATTTTGCCGGCCCGGTTTTGTGATAGTCTATCTCCACTATGACGAAGAGAATTCTTCTGGCCGGAGTCCTGGGCGGGCTTGCGCTGTTCTTGTGGGAGTCGGTGGCGCACATGCTTACCCCGCTCGGCGACGCGGGAATTCAAGGTCTCAGCAGTGAGCAGGCCGTGTTGGCCGCTCTCAAAGAGAATATCAAGGCGCCGGGCTTCTACTTCTTCCCGGCGCCGCAGATCAAGCCCGGCATGACCAAGGAACAGCAACACCAGGCCATGCAAGTGGCCATGGATAAGTGGAGCACGGGGCCTTCCGGCATCCTGATTTTCCACCCCAACGGCGCGGAGTCGCTCTCCGCGCGGCAACTGCTGGCGGAGTTCGGCTTCGACGTTGTGGTCATGCTGCTGGCAGCGGTTCTTCTGGCGCGCGCGACGGGCTTGAAGAGCTACGCCGCGCGGCTGGGCTTCGTCGCGCTGATGGGTCTGATCCCGACGCTGCGCTCGGAGCTTCCCTACTGGAACTGGTATGGTTTCCCGGGTGTGTACACGGCGGCGCAGTTTGCCGTCCACCTGGTGGGCTTCCTGGTTGGAGGCCTGGTCCTGGCCTGGTTCATTCGACCCGTTCCAGAATGACGGCGGTGGCGTCGAAATCGCCGCGCAGATTCAGGTTCAGGCCCGCCTTCATGAGGTAGGCGCCGCTCAGTTGAGGCGGCGTCTCCACCAGTTTCCCGTCAATCGACTCCACGCGGTAGACCGCGCGCTCGTCGAGCCCCCACAGGCGAATCGTGGGCGCCGCCGTTTCGTATTGCTGCGAGTGCCGGAAGGCGAACAGCACGGCCTGCTTGCTGTCCTGCGACACATATTCGTTGGCCGTTACATCGTTGGTTCGAGGCGACAGCAGGCGATACAGGCTGCCGGTCTGGACTGTCGCCCGGACGCGCTTGTAGACCGCGATCAGCTTGGCCGCCAGTTCGGAATCCTGCGCCGTCCAGTGGTTCAAATTCGCCCCGATCCCCAGCGCTCCCTGCATGGCCACCAGGAACCGGAACGCCAGCGGCGTGCTGCGGCCATTCATGTTGGGGACGTCGGTCACCCACGCCGACATGATCTTCGGAGCATAGGCCTGGGTGAATCCCTCCTGAATGCGCAGACGGTCGAAGGCTTCGGTGTTGTCGGAGGTCCAGACCTCCTCGACGCGCTGCAGAATTCCGAGGTCCACGCGCCCGCCGCCGCCCGAGCACGATTCGATTTCGAGTTGGGGATGCCGCGCGCGCAGGCGGTCTATAATCTCGTACAGGTTGCGGACGTACTCCACCCACAGCTTTCTTTGATCCGCCGGCGCCGCCTCCGGCCAGCCCGGTTCGGAGAAGGTGCGGTTCATGTCCCACTTGAAGTAGCGTATGTGGTTCTCGCTGGCCAGCTTATCCAGCACCGCGAAAATGTGCTCTTTCACGTCGTTGCGCGCCAGGTTCAGAATCATCTGGTTGCGTAACTCGCTGCGCGGGCGGCCCGGAAAATTCATGACCCAATCGGGATGCTGGCGATACAGGTCGCTATCGGCGTTGACCATCTCCGGCTCGACCCATAGGCCGAAATCCATGCCGAGGCCGTTTACGTGGTCGATGAGGC
>JBAWDI010000372.1:0-12665 GCA_049590695.1 Bryobacteraceae bacterium | reverse complement strand
AGCTAAAGCATGCCCCACCAAGCGGGCTGATCTCCTTCGTGGTGGGGCATGCTTTAGCTTGCCCGTCTCCGCTAGGGCTCAACTCTGGTTCCACCACATCGGGAGTTCGGAGTCTTGGCGCGGCAGGCACGAGTGCCTGCGCTACGAGATCCATATCCGTCCGATGGGACATTTCGGTGGCGCACAAGAGCAGGCAGTCGGAAAGCTCGGGGTAGAAACGCGCGAGCGGGAGGCCGCCGATGATTTTCTTTTTTAGGAGGGACTTGTTGATGGCGTCGGGGTTATCGGCACGAACTACGAATTCGTTGAAGAAAGGGGCGGTGAAGCGGGGCTTCAGCTTCGCGGCCAGGTAATGCGCCTTGGCGAGGTTTTGTTCGGCCAGCTCGCGCAGGCCCTGCTTGCCGTATACCGTCATGAAGACCGTCGCCATGAGCGCAATGAGCGCCTGGTTGGTGCAGATGTTGGAGGTGGCCTTCTCGCGCCGGATGTGCTGCTCGCGCGTGGAAAGGGTCAGGCAGAAGGCGCGGTTGCCGCGGGAATCGGTGGTTTGGCCCACCAGGCGGCCGGGCATTTGGCGGATGAACCGTTCCCTGGTGGCGATGATGCCCGCGAAGGGGCCGCCGTAGCTGGGCGAAATGGCGAAGGATTGCAGCTCGCCGGCCACGATGTCGGCATCCGCGGGCGGTTCCAGCAATCCCAGCGAGACGGCCTCCGTGAATAGCACGATCAGCAGGGCGCCGCGTCGATGCGCGATTTCGGCGGCGGCTTTCACGTGGTCCACGATGCCGAAGAAGTTCGGCGACTGCACGACCACAGCGGCGGTGAGATCGTCGATCTTGCGGTCCAGGTCTTCGAGGTCGATGGTTCCGGTGTCGGGTTGGTAGCCGAATTCCTCGACCGGCATTCCCTGGTGCCGGGCGTACGTGCGGAGCACCTCGCGGTACTCGGGGTGTACCGAGCGGGCGATCAGCACGCGCCTTTTGCCCGTGGAGCGCACGGCCATGGAGACCGCTTCGGGAACGGCGGTGGAGCCGTCGTACATGGAGGCGTTGGCCACGTCCATGCCGGTGAGCTGGCAGATCATGGTCTGGAATTCGAAGATGGCGGTGAGCGTGCCCTGCGAGATTTCCGCCTGGTAGGGGGTGTATGAAGTCAGAAACTCGCCGCGTGAAACCACGGCGTCCACCAGCACCGGGCGGAAATGGTGGTAGACACCCGCGCCCAGGAAGGATGCGTAGCCGTTGGCGTTTTCGGCCGCGCGCCGGCGGAAATAATCCACGATTTCGTACTCGGAGATGCCCGGCGGAAGGTCCAGCGGCCGCTTCAGCCGCACGGCTTCCGGCAGGTGGGAAAACAGCTCTTCGGGGGACGCCATGCCGCAGGTTTCCAGCATCTGGCGGCGTTCGGATTCGGACTTGGGAAGATAGCGCAACTACTTTTCGGCCCCTATGTAAGCTTGATAATCGGCGGCGGACATCAGGTTCTGAATCTCGGCGGGGGCGCTGAGATGGATCTTCACCAGCCACGCCGCGCCGTGCGGATCCTGGTTGAGTTTTTCGGGAGCGTCGGCCAGCGATTGGTTGATTTCCGTCACCTCCCCGCTTAGCGGCGCGTAGATGTCGGAAACGGCCTTGACCGACTCGACGGAGCCGAGCGACTTGCCCAGCTCGACGCGCACCCCCACCTTGGGCAGGTCCACGTATACGATGTCGCCGAGCGACTGCTGCGCATGATCGGTGATCCCGATCGTGCCGGTGTCCCCTTCCACGAGGACCCATTCGTGTTCCTTGGTATATCGGAAGTTGTCTGGATACATTTTCATTTCGCTCGTTTGTAAAACGGAGTTTCCACCGTCACCGCATCCACCGGCTGGTTGCGGATCATGATCTGGATGGCTTTGCCAGGCTGCGCCAATTCGGCGGGCAGGTAGCAAAACCCGATGTTCCGGTTCAAGGTTGGCGAAGGCGAGCCGCTGGTGACCCATCCCGCCGGCGAGCCATTCACAAGCACTTCGTAGCCATCGCGGCCGATGCCGCGCCCGCGCATCTCAAAGCCCGCCAGTTTGCGTGTGACCCCCTTTTCGTTTTGCCGCAGAAGCGCCTGGCGGCCTACAAACTCGCCCTTATCGAGCTTGACGATCCACTCCAGGCCGGCTTCCAGAGGAGAGGTGGAGGCGTCGATTTCGTGCCCGTAGAGCGCCATCCCGGCCTCGAGGCGCAGCGTGTTCCGCGCGCCCAGGCCGCATGGCTTGATGCCAAATTCGGCGCCGGCCTTCAGCACTTCGTTCCAGATGCGCGCGGCATGGGATGAAGCCGCGTAGATCTCGAAGCCGTCCTCGCCGGTGTAGCCGGTGTGCGCAATGCGGGCGGGCGCGCCGCAGACTTCGCCATCGGTGAACCAATAGTAGCGGATGGCGGCGAGCGACACGGGCGTCAGTTTCTGCACAGTATCGCGCGCTTTGGGGCCCTGGACGGCAAGCTGGGCGTAACGGGCGCTCGCGAAATCCACGCGCGCGTCGAAGCGGTTGAGCGAGCGGATGTGCTCGAAATCCTTCTCCTGGTTGGAGGCGTTGACGCACAGGAAGTAGTGGTCGTCGGCGACCTTATGGACCAGGATGTCGTCCACGAACCCGCCGTGCGGGTAGAGCAGCCCGGAGTAGCGCGCTTGGCCAGTCTTCATGTTGTGGACGGCGTTGGTGGTGACGAAATCGGTAAGCTGGGCGGCTTCGAGGCCGTGGATTTCGATCTCGCCCATGTGGCTGACATCGAAGAGGCCGGCGGCGCGGCGCACGGCGTGGTGCTCATCAATGATGCCGGTGTATTGGACGGGCATGTCCCACCCGCCGAAATCCACCATCTTGGCACCCAGGGCGCGATGAATGGAATTGAGCGGAGTGGTCTTGAGCGCGGACGCGGCGGACATGCAAGTTCAGGCTAACAGCAGCGAAAAGGGGGTGTCAAACGGGGGCCGGGGGCCGGGGAGGGCGATGGGGCCGTTCGTCCGCGAAATACCTTAATAGGGCCGCCTGCCGGCCCAGTTGCCGGGAGGGTCGTAGTTGCAGACCCACACCTCGCGTCCGCGCCCGCGCGCCAGGAGACTGTCCGCCCAGTCTTGCGCACGCGCGGCCAAGCGGGCGGACCACGCCAGTGCAGGCATTCCCACGCGCGCCCGCACCGCGTTGTGGCGAGCCAGCATGTTGCGCGAAAAAGACGCCCCCTCGCCAAAGTGTCGCCATTGTGCGCTGGCGGTTGCGGCGAGAATGATCAGAAACCAGGTGGGTGGGGCATGTTTTAGCTTGCCCATGGCGGTCATTCGATAGGGTACGGCCCCGGGTTGGCGACGCGCAGGTCGCGCTCGCCAGCGCCGACGGCTCGGACCTGGTAGGAGATGGCACGCACCGGGTCCACCAGTTCGGTTTGATAGGAGGCTTCCTGGCCGGCGCGGACAACGCCATCCGCCACCTGCGTCTGCTGGCTGGTGACCACTTCGTGCTCGGGCGAGAGGAAATCGAAAATGATCACCAGTCCGCGGGTGGGCCTCTCGCTGGTGAAACGCACACGGCCGTCGAGTGTGATCCTCCCTTCGACGCGGCGCGCCTTGGTTTCAAGCACCTCGACATCGGCGGGCTTCTTGGCGAAGGCGCACAGGGACAGGATGACGGCTGCGAGAAGAAAGTGCCTCACTGGCGCCAGTTTATCAGAATTTGCTGCAACGGACTTGCGGATTCTGCATCCGTAAGATGTAATCGAATCACGAGATGTCGCAGATCTTTCATCACAGTACGAACACTTTTGCGCGGGTTGTCATTTTCGGCGCGGTCTTCATTTTGGGTTTCTTGACGTGGGTGGTCGCCGAGTTGGACCGGTCGAATTACGCCACGCGGGCCATGCAGGTGCGGGAACAACCTGTCCCGTTCAGCCATGCGCACCACGTGGGCGGTTTGGGCCTGGATTGCCGCTATTGCCACACCACGGTGGAGACTTCGAGTTTCGCCAACATTCCTCCCACCAAGACGTGCATGAATTGCCATTCGGAGATCTGGCTGACGAGTCCGACGCTGGAGCCGGTGCGCGCCAGTTTCCGCAACAATACCTCGATCCGCTGGACGCGGGTCTACGATCTGCCGGACTTCGTGTATTTCAATCACAGCATCCACGTCAATAAGGGAATCGGTTGTGAGAGCTGCCACGGGAGGGTGGACCGGATGCCGCTCACCTGGCAGGCGACCTCGCTCCAGATGGAGTGGTGCCTGGATTGTCACCGCCATCCCGAACAGCACGTAAGGCCGCGAGAGTTCATCACCACCATGGGCTACCAGCCGGGGGTGCCCTCTGGGCCCAATCAGGAAGAGATCGGACGCTGGCTGGTGCAGGAATACCAGATTCAAGACGCGCGCACACTAACCAGTTGTTCCACTTGCCATCGATGAGCGACTTATACGACAACGAATTCCCGCCGCAAGCCATCGGCTGGAGCGAGGACGAAGACGCGGAGGAAGGGCGCCGCAACTTTCTGAAATTGATGGGCGCGTCGCTGGCGCTGGCCGGATTGACGGCCTGCACCCGGCAGCCCACCGAACACATCATGCCCTACGTGCGGCAGCCGGAGGATCTGATTCCGGGCAAGCCGCTCTACTACGCCACGGCGGCGACGCTGGGCGGCGTGGCGAACGGGGTGCTTGTGGAGAGCCACGAAGGGCGGCCGACCAAGATCGAAGGCAACCCGGAGCACCCGGCCACGCTGGGCGCGTGCGACGTGTTCTCGCAGGCATCGGTTCTGGGACTCTACGATCCGGACCGCTCGCAGGCCCTCACTCTGGAAGGCGACATCAGCTCGTGGGGCACGCTGACGAACGCCCTGCGGGATGCGCTCAGCGCGCAGAAGAGCAAGAACGGCGCGGGTCTGCGCATCCTCACCGAGACGGTGACTTCGCCCACCCTGGCGAGCCAGCTTGGCGCTATCCGGAAGGCGTATCCGGCATCCAAGTGGCACCAGTGGGAGCCGGCCGGACCGCACAGCGCGCGCGCCGGGGCCAGCCTGGCGTTCTCCCAGCCCACCAACACGTACTACAATCTGGCCAACGCCAACACGATTGTTTCGCTGGATTCGGATTTTCTGGCCTCGGGCGTGGCCAGCCTGCGCTACGCGCGGCAGTTTGCGGCGCGGCGCCGGGTGCGCGGAAACCAGACCGCCATGAACCGGCTGTACGTGGTGGAACCGATGCCCACGCCCACGGGCGCCAAGGCCGATCACCGCCTGCCGCTGCGCGCCGCCGATATCGAAGTGTTCGCTGGAGCGCTGGCCACGGCGCTGGGCGCGGCCAAGGGGCCGGTCAACGGCGCGAACCACGACGTCTATAAGTGGATTGGCCCCATCGCGCGCGATCTGAGGCGCAACCAGGGGGCCAGCCTGGTGATCGCCGGCGAGTATCAGCCCGCCACCGTCCACGCGCTGGCGCACGTGATGAACTCCGCGTTGGGCAACGTGGGCAAGACGGTTTTCTACACTGACCCGATCGAAGCCAACCCGGTGGACCAGGTGGCTTCGCTTCAAGAACTGGTGAAAGACCTGGACGCGGGCGCGGTGGACCTGCTGTTGGTGGTTGGTGGAAACCCGGTGTTCACGGCGCCGGTGGAATGGGGGATGGGCGATCGCATCCAGAAGGCCAGGCTGCGGGCGCACCTCAGTCTGTACCACAACGAGACTTCCGAAGTCTGCCAGTGGCACGTGCCGGAGACGCATTACCTGGAAACCTGGGGCGACGCGCGAGCCTTCGATGGGACGGTCACCATCCAGCAGCCGCTGATCCAGCCGCTCTACGGCGGCCGCTCCGCCAATCAGTTTCTGCAAATGTTGACCGAATCGCCCGACACCAGCCCGTACGAAATTGTCAAAGGCTACTGGGCGAGCCAGCACAAGGGCGCGGATTTCGAAGCCTGGTGGCGCCGGGCGGTGCATGATGGCGTGGTGGCGGACACGGCGCTTCCCACCAAGGCGCCGGCGATTCACAGCGAGCGAATCACGGCGCGCATCGAAGCCCCGAAGCTGGGGGGCAAACTGGAAGTGATGTTCCGGCCCGACCCCACCATCTACGACGGCCGCTTTGCCAATAATGGATGGCTACAGGAGCTGCCCAAGCCCATCACCAAGCTGACGTGGGACAATGCCGCGATCGTCAGCCCGGCGACGGCGCACCGCCTGAAGGCCGCCACCGGCGACATGGTGCGGTTGACTTACCAGGGCCGGTCGCTGCGCGCGCCGGTGTTCATCCAGCCCGGCCATATCGATGGCGCGGTCACGCTGCACCTGGGTTACGGCCGCACCAAGGCCGGACGCGCGGGCACCGGCATGGGCTTCAACCCTTACGGCCTGCGCACGTCGCAGGCCCTGTGGCACGACACGGGGCTCGAGGCGCGGAAGGTTTCCGGCACGTACGAGTTTGCCACCACGCAGTACGATCACGTGCTGGACGCCAGCCGGCACATCATTCACAAGGGCGACATCGAGGACTACAGGAAGAATCCGGAGTCGGTACACGAGGGCGCCGAGACGCCGGCCAAGGGACTGACACTCTATCCCGAGTGGAAGTACGAAGGCTACGCGTGGGGCATGGCGATCGATTTGAACGCCTGCACCGGATGCGGCGCGTGCGTGGCGGCGTGCCAGGCGGAGAACAACATCGCGGTGGTCGGCAAGGACCAGGTGCGCCGCGGCCGCGCCATGCATTGGATCCGCGTGGATTCGTATTACGAGGGCGAGGCCAACAACCCGGAAATCTACAGCCAACCGGTCCCTTGCATGCAGTGCGAGAACGCCCCGTGCGAGCTGGTGTGCCCGGTGCAGGCCACCAATCACAGCTCCGAGGGCCTCAACGACATGGTCTACAACCGCTGCGTGGGCACGCGCTACTGCTCCAACAACTGTCCTTACAAGGTGCGGCGGTTCAATTTCTACCAGTTCTCGGATTACGAAACTCCGAGCTTGAAACTGCTGCACAACCCGGATGTCACGGTGCGCAGCCGCGGCGTTATGGAGAAATGCACGTACTGCGTGCAGAGAATCAACGCCGCCAAGATCGATGCGGAAAAGCAGGACCGCAAGGTGCGGGACGGCGAGATCCAGACGGCTTGCCAGGCCACCTGCCCGGCGGAGGCCATCGTCTTTGGCAACATCAACGACCCCAACAGCCGCGTGTCGAAGATGAAGGCCGAGAAGTCGAACTACGGGCTGTTGGCCGATTTGAATACGCGGCCGAGGACGACGTACCTGGCGACGCTGAGGAATCCGAATCCGGAGATTGAGGAATAAATGCAGGCTGGAATTGAGGGCAAGCTAGAGCATGCCCCACCAATCATCGCACCGGGGTACACGTTTGGGACGGTTACGGACCAGATCGCCGCCGTGGTGCTGACCAAGAAGACTCCGCTCTTCTGGATGGCCGGGTTCGGGGTGGGATTCTCGCTGCTGCTGCTGCTGCTGTGGTCGGTGGTGGTTCTGCTGGCGAAGGGCGTGGGCATCTGGGGCATACGCACGCCGGTGATGTGGGGGTTCGCCATCACGAATTTTGTGTGGTGGATCGGAATCGGCCACGCCGGGACGCTGATTTCCGCCATTCTGCTGCTGCTCAACCAGCGCTGGCGCAATTCCATCAATCGCTTCGCGGAAGCCATGACGTTGTTCGCGGTGGCCTGCGCGGGCATGTTCCCGCTGCTGCACCTGGGCCGTCCGTGGCTATTCTACTGGCTGTTTCCATACCCCAACACCATGAACGTGCAGCCGAATTTCCGCAGCCCGCTGGTGTGGGACGTGTTCGCGGTCTCGACGTACGCCACGGTGTCGCTGCTGTTCTGGTACGTGGGCCTGATGCCCGACCTGGCCACGTTGCGCGACCGCACCCGGAACCGCCTGGCGCGGGTGGCTTATGGGGTGATGGCCATGGGCTGGCGCGGTTCGGCGCGGCACTGGAGCGTGTACGAAACCGCGACGCTGCTGCTGGCCGGGCTGGCCACGCCGCTGGTGCTCTCGGTCCATACGGTGGTGAGCTTCGACTTCACAATTGCGATCGTGCCGGGCTGGCACAGCACTTTCTTCCCGCCGTATTTCGTGGCGGGCGCCATTTACTCCGGTTTTGCCATGGTGCTGGCGCTGGCTATTCCGCTGCGCAAGGCTTACGGCTTGCAGGGTCTGATCACCGACCAGCACCTGGACAATTGCGCCAAAGTGATGCTGGCCACGGGGTTGATCGTGGCCTACTCGTACATCCTGGAGAGCTTCACCGCGTGGTACAGCGGCAACGTCTACGAGCAGGCGGCCATCTGGCATCGCATGACCGGACCCTACGCCTTTTCCTACTGGCTACTGCTGACTTGCAATATTGTGGCGCCCCAAGCGCTGTGGTTCAAGCGGGTCCGCGGCAACGCCGCGCTGCTGTTCTGCGCCTCGCTGGTGGTGCTGGTGGGCATGTGGCTGGAGCGCTACGTGATTATCGTGAGCAGCCTGGCGCAGGACTTCCTGCCGTCTTCGTGGGGCATCTTCCAGGCTACCCGCTGGGATTGGACCACGTTTTTCGGCACCATCGGGCTGTTCCTGTTCCTGTTCTTCATATTCATTCGGCTGCTGCCCATGATTTCGATCTTTGAAGTCCGCACGCTGCTGCCTCATGCCAAGGTCGGAAAGGAGGCGCAAAGTTGATCAAATCCATCTATGGACTGATGGCCGAGTTCGATAACCCCACGGCGCTGGTGAAGGCGGCGCGGGCGGCGCGCGAGAAGGGCTATCGCAAGCTGGATGCCTATTCGCCCTTCCCCATCGAAGAGCTGAGCGACGCCCTCCACCTGCACAAGAACCGGCTGCCGCTGATCGTGCTGGCCGGGGGCATTGTGGGCGGGATGGTGGGCTACCTGATGCAGTATTACGTCACGGTATGGGATTTCCCCATCAACGTCGGCGGCCGGCCTTTGCATAGCTGGCCCTCGTACATCGTGATCACGTTCGAGCTGACCATTCTGCTGGCGGCGATTTCGGCGGTGATGGGGCTGCTGGCGCTGTGCGGATTGCCCATGCTCTACCATCCGGCGTTCAATGTGCCGCGGTTCGCGCTGGCCTCGCGCAACCGGTTCTTCCTCGCGATCGAAGCCACCGACCCGCTGTTCGACGCGCACGCGACGTCGGAGTTTCTGGAGACGCTGGAGGCGAAAGAGGTGTCTGAAGTTGCGGAATAATTTCAAAGACCGGGCCATGGGCAAGCTAAAGCATGCCCCACCAGTTCCAGGATCAGGCTGTTTTGGTGGGGCATGCTTTAGCTTGCCCATTCGCACCCACATTCTAGGCGCGGTTGTGCTGGCGTTGGCCGTCTTCGGCGCCGCCTGCCGGCAGGATATGTACAACCAGCCCAAATTCATTCCGCTGCGGCCCAGCGAGTTCTTCGACGACGGCCGGTCCGCGCGGCCGCTCCCGGAAGGGACCGTGGCCCGCGGCCACCTGGACGACGACGCGGCCTTCTACACGGGCAAAGGCCCCGATGGCAAGCCGCTCGACACCTTTCCGTTCCCCGTCACCAAGGAAGCGATCGTGCGCGGCCAGGAACGCTACAACATCTACTGCGCGCCGTGCCACGACCGTACGGGCTACGGCAACGGCATCATCGTCCGGCGCGGCTACCGGCACCCGCCGTCGTATCACACCGACAAGATCCGGCAGCTTGCCAACGGATTCATTTACGACGTGATTACCAACGGGTTCGGCGCCATGCAGGACTACGCCGCGCAGATTCCGCCGCGCGACAGATGGGCCATCGTGGCCTACGTCCGCGCTCTCGAATTGAGCCAGAACGCCTCCATTAAAGATGTTCCACCGGAAGCCCGCGCGCAACTCGGAGGCGGGAAATGACACTCGAGGACGACTTGAAGCGGTGGCGCTCGCGCGCCCTGGCCGCAGGCATCGCCGGCGCGGTTCTGTGCACCATCGGTCTTTTCACATCGCCGTTCCAGTTCTACCGCTCCTACCTGTGGTTCTACTTATTCATCGTGGGCGTGAGTGTGGGGTCGCTCGCCTGGCTGATGCTGCAATATCTCACCGGCGGCGCTTGGGGCGTGGTGATCCGGCGGCCGTGCGAGGCGGCGGCGCGCACGCTTCCATTGGTGGCGCTGATGTTCGTTCCCATCGCGATCGGCATCCCCAACCTGTATCCGTGGTCGCACGCCAAGGTGGTGGCGGCCGACGAAATCCTCAAGCACAAGCAGGTCTATCTGAACGCGCCGTTCTTCCTGACGCGGGCGGCGGTCTACTTCGCCGGATGGATTCTGCTCTCGTGGCTTTTCAACCGCTGGTCGGCCAGGGAAGACCGCGAAGGGGCGGCGCGGGTGCATGGGAAAATGGCCGCGCTGGCCGGACCCGGCCTGATCTTTTGGGGTTTCAGCGTCACATTCATGTCGGTGGACTGGGTGCTCTCTCTCGACCCGCACTGGTATTCGACCATGTTCGGAATGCTCTTCATGGCGGGGCAGGGCCTCTCGTCGATGGCGTTTCTGATCGCGCTGATGGTGCTCGTTTCCCGCCGGCTTCCGATGTCGGAGGTGCTCACGCCGCGGCATCTGCACGATCTGGGCAAATTCCTGCTGGCCCTGGTGATGGTGTGGGCCTACTTCTCGTTTTCGCAGTTCCTGATCATCTGGGCCGGCAACCTGCCCGAGGAGATCCCGTGGTATCTGGAGCGGCTGCGTGGCGGCTGGCAGTACGTGGCCCTGGCGCTGGTGATCGGCCATTTCGCGCTGCCCTTCGCCCTGCTGCTTTCGCGCGACCTCAAGCGCAATTTCAAGCTGCTGGCCGGCATCGCGATCTTCGTTCTGTTCATGCGCATGGTGGACCTCTACTGGCTGGTGGCGCCGGACTTCCGCAAGGGGCGATTCGGCCTGAGCTGGATGGATTTTGCGGCGCCGATCGGAATGGGTGGAATCTGGCTGGCATATTTCCTCATCCAATTAGGCAGACGGCCGCTGATGCCGCTCAACGATCCGCACTTGGTCGAGGCCTTAGAGCATGGACGAGAATAAGAGGCACGAAGAAACCGACATCAACGTATGGGCGGTGGGCAAGTTCGCCGTCGCGATGATGCTGGTGGCCGTGGCCGCGCTGTTTATGCTATTCGGGCTGTTCCGGTATTTGCTTTCACGCGAAGGAGGCCCGCCGGCGGGACGTTCCCAGGTGGCGGCCAGCGAGCCGGCCGAGGCGTTTCCGCAGCCGCAATTGCAGGAGCACGAGGTGCTGGATTTGAAAGCCATTCGCGCGGCGGAAGACCAGGTTCTGAACAGCTACGCGTGGATGGATCCGGAAAAGGGCGTGGTGCGGATTCCCATCGGTCGCGCCATGGATCTGCTGGCCGAGCGCGGTCTGCCGTCGCGGCCGCAAACAGGAGAATCGAAATGAAGATGCTGTGGCTTCTCGCTCTTGCTGGCTCCGCCGCATTCGCGCAGCCGGGCCAGCCGGCCCCGGTACAGCCGTCGTTGAGCATGCAGGATTCCAACCTGAAGCCGGCGCTTCCGGGCGCGCTTCAGGGCGTGGGAATCGACCAGAAACTCAACCAGCAGGTGCCCCTGGATCTGATTTTCCGCGACGAAGCGGGCCGCGCGGTCCCGCTCTCGAGCTTCTTTCAAACCGGGAAGCCCGTGCTGCTGGCGCCGGTTTACTACCGCTGTCCCATGCTGTGCACGCAGATCCTGAACGGCGTCGCCAGCAGCCTGAAAGCCGTCTCGCTCAACCCCGGGCGGGATTTCGAAGTCCTCGGCGTCAGCTTCGATCCGAAAGATACGCCGGAAATCGCGGCGGCGAAGAAGCAGACGTACCTGCGGCGCTACGGCCGGCCGAATACCGCCAACGGGTGGCACTTCCTCACCGGCGACCCGGCCAATATCAAAGCTCTGATGGACGCCATAGGCTTCCACTACAAGTACGACCCCGCCACCGATCAGTTCGCGCACGCCAGCGGCATCATGATTCTGACGCCCGATGGCAAGCTCTCGCGCTACTTCTATGGCGTGGAATACGCCCCGCGCGATGTGCGTCTCGGCCTGGTGGAGGCTTCGCACAGCAAGATCGGCAGCCCGGTCGACCAGATTCTGCTGTTCTGTTACCACTACGACCCGGCCACGGGCAAGTACGGCGCCATCGCCATCAACGCGCTGCGCGCCGCCGGCGGCGGTTTCGTTCTGATCTGCGGCGCTTTTCTGCTGATCGCCTGGCGGCGGGATTTCCGCGCCGGCCGGCGCGCTCCGAAGCGGGCTGAATAGTTCGAAATGGGATTGCTACGTCTATTTCCGGTTCAAGCGTCCACTTTCGCGCCCGATGTGGACCACCTGCTGTACTTTCTGCTGGCGGTTGCGGTTTTCTTTTCGCTGACGATTTTCTCCGCCATCTTCTACTTTGCCATCCGCTACCGGCGGCGTTCCGAAAACGAATTGCCGCGCGCAATCCATGGCGGGATGCCGCTCGAGATCCTGTGGAGCGTGATCCCCTTTGGACTCACCATGGTGATGTTCACCTGGGGCGCCAGTATTTACTTCAACGAAAGCCGTCCGCCGGACAATGCCCTGGATATATACGTCGTCGGCAAGCAGTGGATGTGGAAGCTCGAGCATCTGGGCGGCCAGAGGGAAATCAACGAGCTGCAT
>JBAWDI010000371.1:0-1678 GCA_049590695.1 Bryobacteraceae bacterium | reverse complement strand
AACCGGTACCGGAGCATTACCATCCTGCTGCTAGCGATCCTGGCGCAGCTTGTCCTGGTCGCGTTTCAGGTCAAGAACGATCGGGACGTGCGCATGATCCGCGTCTGGACGGTGACCGCGGTCACACCCGTGGCGCGCATCGCCGAAGCTCTGCGCGGCGGCAGCTCGGGCTTCATCCGCAACTACGTGGTGCTGCACGACGCGCACGAGGAAAACCGCCGGCTTCAGGAGGAAGTCGGCCGCCTCAAGCTGGACAACATTTATTTGAAGAACGAGCTCGGCATGGCGGACCGCGCCAAGGCGCTGGCGGTGTTTCAGTCGCGCACGCCCTCCAAGACGGTGGCGGCCACGGTCATCATGGTCGGCGCGGGCACGAATTCCAAAGTCGTGTTTGTGGATCGCGGCTCGGTCTCGGGCGTGGAACGCGGAATGGCGGTGGTGACCCCGGACGGAATCGTGGGCAAGGTGATTACGGCGTACCCCACGGCATCGTCGGTGCTGCTGATCACGGACCCGGATTTTGCGGCGGGGGTGGTCTCACAGAAAGGGCTGGTGCACGGCACGCTGAAGGGGCAGGGAACGCCCATTTGCAGGGTGGACTACGTGCCTTTCGAAGAGAAGGTGGAACCCGGCGAATGGTTCTATACCTCCGGCGCCGACCGTATTTTCCCGCGCGGGTTTCCCGTGGGCGTGGTGAAGGCGGTCCGCAGCGCGCAGCCGTTCAAGGAGATTCTGGTCGAGCCAAGCGCCATGGCGCACGGGCTGGAGGACGTCCTGATTCTGATTGCAGGCGTGCATCAGCCGATTCCGGACACGCCCCTGGTGAACCAGCCGGTTTTCATTGGGTCGCCGCCGCCCGCCGACACCATGAAGCCGCCGGACAACCCTGGAAACGCCCCACCCGGCGCGCCCGCGGGGACTGAAGCGGACAAGCTGCGCGCCCAGTATAAGGAGATCGGCGCTGCGCAGGGCCACAAGTTTGGAGAAGGAACGCCGGGGTCGAAGGCGCCGGATTTCAACTTGAAGTTGCCGGGCCCAGTGGGCGCCCCGGCGGCGCCCGCCGTGCCACCCGGAGGCGCGGCCCAGCGATGAGCTACTCCGGGGAGCACATTCTCCTCAGCAGCCAGCGCGAAGGCCAGATTTCGCGGTTCCCCGCCTGGGTCATGCTGGTGGTGCCTCTGGCCGCCATTCTCTTCCAGGTGTACGTTCCTCTGTTCTTCGAGTTTCTGAGCTTTCTGGAGATGCCGCTGCTGGTGGTGGTGTACTTCGCGCTCATGCGGCGCAGCCAGGTGGGCGGCTTGCTGCTGGGCGCCCTGGTGGGGTTGGCGCAGGATTCGCTTTCCAAAAACCCGCTCGGCATGCTCGGCATTGTGAATACGCTGGTGGGTTATTTCGCGGCCTCCGTCGGCCTGCGCCTGGATGTGGACCACCCCTTGATCCGGCTGTTGCTGGCGTTCTTCTTCTTCCTCTTTCACCAGTTCTTCTACTGGTTGCTGGCTCATGCGCTGCTGGGACAACAAGTGGCCTTCGAAGTTCAGAGGACGCTGGTGCTGGGCCTGCTGAACGCCGTGGTGGGGGTTGCGCTGTTTCACTTCCTGGACAAGCTGAGGAAGGCTGCGTAAACCGCGCGAAATCCGGTAAGATTGAGTAGGGGCCGGGCAAGACCCGCCCCAACAGA
>JBAWDI010000370.1:0-6692 GCA_049590695.1 Bryobacteraceae bacterium | reverse complement strand
TGCTGTGTTTTTCCTGCTCGGGAGCTTCGGCATGGTGCACCGGCTTGGGCGGGTTGTTTCCGGCCGTTCCGGTACTTTTGACTGATCGGGTTTCTTGAATTGGAGATGAGTATGCGGATTCCTTCTTCGGCTTTCACGTTAGGCCGGTATCTGACCGCAGCGGTATTGGTGGTGGGTGCCTGTGGGTTGCTAGGCGCCCCGTCCAAAACCAGATTGACGCCGCACGACAAGGCGTTCTACGCCGATCCGGCACTCGTGGAATACGTCCAGCCGGGATTCACCATCACGGTGGTTTCGGCCAAGATCGCAACCGACGGTACGGTGAGCGTGGACTATAAACTGGCGGATCCCAATGGGGCGCCGCTGGACCTCGCTGGGGTTGTCACCCCCGGCCCCATTTCGGTCAGCTTCCTGATCGCCAATATTCCCAAAGGCCAAACGCAGTTTTCTTCCTACATCACCCGTACGGTGGCGGCCACCACCGGCTCCGCAACTGGCACCCAGGCGTCTGGCGACTCCGGCGGCACCACCGCCACCGTGGCGACGGGCGAATACATCTATACCTTCAAGACCAAGCTGCCCACCAACGACGATCCGACCACCACCCACAGGGTGGGCCTGTATGGTTCGCGGAACTTGACCGTATGGGACCTCGGCACCAACTACGCCGATACCTGGTACGATTGGGTGCCCAACGGCTCCAAGCCGAACCCGCGCGATGTGGTTCGCACGCCCGATTGCAATGCCTGCCATGGAAGCGCGGCCACGGTCACGGGGTCCAACGGTCTGGCCGCCCACGGAGGGTCTCGGCGCAGCGTGCAGGTTTGCATCATCTGCCATCAGCCGCAGACCGTCGACCCCAACACCGGAAACAGTCTGGATATGAAGGTCTTCATCCACTCCATACACATGGGCAGTTCCCTGCCTACGGTGATTGCGGGAAAGCCTTACCAGATTATCGGATACCAGAACTCGGTGAACGACTTTTCGAGCGTGGTGTATCCCGCCGATGTGCGGCGCTGCCAGACCTGCCACAATCCCAATAACGGGGCGGCTCAGACTGGAAACTGGCTGACGAATCCGAACCGGGCAGCTTGCGGCGGGTGTCACACCGACGTCAATTTCGCCACCGGCCTCAACCACGTGAATCTGCCGCAGATCGACGATTCGCAGTGCGCCGGGTGCCACATCCCGCAGGGTGAACTGGAATTCGACGCCTCCATCAAGGGCGCGCACGTGATTCCCGATCAATCCTCGCAGATCGTCGGCCTCAACATCACCCTGGCCAAGGTCGCCAACGGCGCCGCCGGAAAGGCCCCCACTGTCACCTTCACGGTGCGCGACAACAAGGGCAACGGTATTCCCATGAGCACCTTCACTTCTTCTTCGGGAACTCTGTCGCTGACCATGACGGGTCCGACCTCCGGTTTGAAGATGACCAATTTCGGCGCGGACTCCACCACGCCGGGTTACGTCACCGAGAGCGCCACCGGGTCGACATGCAGCCCCGATGGCACCTGCTCGTACACCTTCACGCATATCGTTCCGGCAGGCTCCACCGGCACATTCATGATCGGCGCCGAGGCGCGCCTCACCGCCACGCTGAACGCCGGCACCGTTAACCAACAGACCACCAGCTATGGCGCCACCAACCAGGTGATCTACTTCTCCGTGGATGGGTCGCCGGTGACGCCGCGGCGCACTGTGGTGGCTATGGCGAACTGCAACGCCTGCCACGCCTACCTCGAAGTCCACGGCGATCTGCGCAACAACGTGACGTATTGCGTGATATGCCACAACCCGGAGAATACCGACTTCACCACGCGGCCATCGTCCACCGATCCCGTCCAAAAAGCCGCGCCCAACCAGGCGATCAACTTCGCCCTGATGGTGCACAAGATCCACACCGGCGCCAACCTAGCCAGCTTCAACTCGACGTATATCGTGGTGGGCCACGGCGGGTCGCTCTCCAATTTCGACAACGTGCTGTTCCCGCCGATGGGGCCCACGGGGGCCACGCGCGACACCGCCCAATGCTACATGTGCCACGCCAACAACTCCGAGGCGGTCTTCCCCATCGGCTTGAACCCGGTCACCGATCCGCAAGGGCTGTTGAATCCAGCGCCGGCTACCACTTCGGCCTGCACCGCCTGCCACTTGAACACCTCCGCCATGGCGCACGCGGTCTCCCAAACCGATCCGAGATTCGGCGAGAGCTGCGATGTTTGCCACGCCGCGGGTACGGCCTTCGACGTGTTGCAGGAGCACGCCGGCAAGTAGAATAAAGGAGAGATGACCGCTTTGCTCCGGCTGGTCGAGAGCACGCGACGCGCTCGCCGTCTCCCGGCGGTGCGCGGCGTCGTGCTTTTGGCCATGGCCGCGCTGTGCACCGCCGCCAGTTGGGGCGCCCAGGACAAGCCTGCCGCCCCCGCTCCCCCTCCCGCCGCCATCCAGCCGGCGGAATACGTCGGCTCCCAAACCTGCCAAATGTGCCACGAGGATCTCTTCAACGCCTTTCAGAAGAACCCTCACCAACAGGTGGAAACCGGCAATAAGCACGGTTGGGCCACCAGGGCCTGCGAATCCTGCCACGGTCCCGGAAGCAAGCACGCGGATTCGGCCAGCGCGGCCGACATCCGAAACCCGCCCAAGCTCAAGCCCGCTGAAGCCGACAAGATCTGCCTCACGTGCCATCTCAATCAGCCTACCCACGTGGGACGCATCAATAGCAGTCATGCCAGAAACCAGGTGAGTTGCACCGCCTGCCACTCCATCCACGCCAACGGGCCCAATGGGCTGGTGGCGCGCAAACAACCCGATATCAACAAGCTATGCGCCGGGTGCCATGCGGACGTGTGGGCCAGCTTCCAGCGGCCTTACAGACACCGGCTCCCGGAAGGCGCCATGTCATGCGTCGATTGCCACAACCCGCATGGCAGCTTCCTACCGCGTCTCATGCAGACCGTGAGCGCCAATGAGCCAGGCTGCTTCAAGTGCCACGGCGACAAGGCCGGGCCCTTCACCTACGAGCATCCGCCCGTCCGCCTGGAGGGCTGCACGGCCTGCCACCAACCGCACGGCTCGGCGAATCCGCGCATGTTGACCCGCCCGCAAGTGCGCTTCGTCTGCCTGGAGTGCCACTCCAACCTGCCCACGCCGACCCCGGCCGCCACGCTGGGCACGGTGCCTCCCGCCATCCACGATTTGCGCAGCCCGCGGTTCCAGAACTGCAACCTCTGCCACCAGAAGGTGCATGGCTCGTATGTGAGCCGGGACTTCCTCAAATGAGATACCTTCTGGCCCTCATCCTGATGGTTCCGGCCCTCGCGCAGCAGCCGGAACAGCCAGCCAAACCCGCTGCTCCGGCTCCGGCCGCTCCGGCCGCCGCCGCTCCGGCGCAGACCGAAGAGAAGACCGAATCTCCGGTGCCGCCGCCGGTCGAGAATTGGCTTACCGGCAGCGTCGATTTCGGCTACCGCTGGGTCAGCGACGCCGGCAATTTCCAGGCCTACCGTAGCGTGGTCAACCTGGGAGAGGGTCCCAAGCTGACCGGCATCGACTTCACCATCCTCGATCCCAAGAAGCGCCTCTTCGACCGTCTGGATGCGCGCGCCTACGGCTGGGGCGGCGATCCCTACACCACCGCCCACGTCGATGCGCGCAAACAGGGCATCTACGATTTCAGCTTCGACTACCGCAACATCGCCTACTTCAACGCCCTGCCCTCGTACTCCAACCCGCTGGCGCCCGCCGGCTTCAACGAGCAGGCCTTCGACACGCGCCGGCGCAACACCAGCTTCAGTCTCGATCTGCGTCCGGGCAAACAAATTATCCCCTACCTGGCCTTCGACCGGAATTCCGGTTACGGACACGGCATCGACACGTGGGTGCAGGACTCGAACGACGAGTTCGCCGTGCCGACCCTCCTGCGCGACTCCACCAACAACTACCGGGCCGGCGTCCGCATCGAGTGGTGCAATTGTCTCCACGTCACCCTGGAAGTGGGCGGCACCACGTTCAAAGACGACGACCTGGCGTCCGCTAGTGGAACCAATTACGGCGACAACCCGGTGCCCCTGCTCGGCCAGACCCTGGTCCTGAACAGCCTGCAGCAGGCCTACGGCATCCGCGGCAGCAGCATTTACAGCAAGGTGCTGGCCACCGCCAGCCCGTTCTCGTGGCTCAACTTGTACGGCCAGTTTCTGTACAGCGAGCCGAAGACGACTGTGAACTATACGGATTCGGCGACGGGCAACTTCGCCCTGATCGGCTCGCTCTTGTTCTATAGCGGCCAGCAGAATCTCGGTATCGGCGCGGCCAATCAGCCGCACACCTCCGGCAACGCTGGGTTCGAACTGCAGCCGTTCCGCCGGCTGCGGATCGTCGAATCGTGGATGACCGACCGGTATCACGATGCCGCGTCGCCTTTGACCGCCGAACAGATCCTCCTGACTCCCAAGACGCTCGGCCCGGATCTGATTACGGCGCCCAACTACACCCAGACCGTCAACTACAACCAGCAGCAGACCGACGTGTTGTTCGACCTCACTTCGAAGCTCACCCTGCGCGGCGGCTACCGCTACGTGTGGGGCGACGCCACGGTTCTCGCCGGGCAACTCAGCCAGTCGGGCCCTCTGGCTTCGGGCCAATTGAGCCGCAACGTGGGCCTCGCGGGATTGACCTTCCGTCCCGCGCAGAAGCTCTCCCTCAACCTGGACTACGAGGGCGCTTCGAGCGACCGCATCTACTTCCGCACCAGCCTGAACGATTACTACAAACTCCGCGCGCGGGCGCGATACCAGGTGGCCGCGTCGCTCATGTTGCAGGCCAATTTCCAGGTGCTGAATAATCAGAACCCGGCCGCGGCCATTCAATACAATTTTGGGAGCCGCGACAATTCCCTGGCCGTTTACTGGACTCCCGCGGGCGGCAAGCGCATCAGCGTGATGGCGGAGTACGACCGCTCCAGCCTCAGTTCCAGCATCGACTACCTGGGGCTGTTCCTCAGCCCGGCGGTCTCGTCCTACTGGGAGAACGCTCACACGGCCACCTCGACCATCGATATCGCCCTGCCCGGCTACGCCGGCCTGACGCCCAAATTCACCGCCGGCGGATCGCTGTTCATCTCCTCCGGCACCCGGCCCTCGCGCTACTATCAGCCGCTCATGCGGCTTTCGCTTCCGCTCCAGAAGCGCGTATCATGGAACACCGAGTGGAAGTACTACGGTTACGGGGAGCAGTTCTACCTGTATGAGGGTTTCCGGGCCCAGGTGTTCATGACCGGGCTCCGGTTGACGAGATAGGAGACCAGCCAATGGGGATGCTTCGAGTGGTGGCCGCGGGCGCGCTCGTCGCCTGGAGCGCGCTGGCGGCCAGTATCGTTCCCGGCGACGCGCGCCGCGGCGAGCAACTTTTCAAAAGCGAGCAGTGCGTTCTCTGCCACAGCTTCAAAGGCGTCGGAGGAACGGCCGCGCCCGACTTGTCTAGCCACATCGACCGCGACTATACGCCGGCCGTCATGGCCAGCCTGATGTGGAACCACGCTCCCGATATGTGGGAGGGCATGAAGAAGCGCGGCATCGTGAAGGCCGAGCTGTCTCAGGAGTCGGCCGCCGACCTGTTCGCCTACTTCGTCTCGGCGCGCTACTTCGAAAGGCCCGGCGACGCGGCCCGCGGCAAGCTGGCGTTCACCACTAAACATTGCTCCGAGTGCCATGGCATCACCACGTCCGGCGCCGAGGGCGCGCCTCCCGTGGACAAGTGGGAGTCCCTGGCCGACCCGGTGGTGCTGGCGCAGCAGATGTGGAACCACGGCGCCCGTATGCGCCAGGCCTTCTCCGCGAAGAAAGTGGCCAGGCCGCAAATCTCGGGGCAGGAACTCACCGATATCCTGGTGTACCTGCAAAACCTGCCCGAGACCCGCCATCTGGCGACCAACTTCGCGTTTCCGCCTTCGGATTCCGGCGAAGCACTCTTTGAGTCCAAGGGCTGCTCCGGCTGCCATACCGGCAAACTGGCGCTGGAAGGCCTCTTGCGCAACCAGACCCTGACCGATATTGCGGCCGACATGTGGAACCATCAGCCCAGCATGAAGCAGCCTCCGCCCGTGCTCTCGCAGGAAGAGATGCGGCAGATCATCGGCTACATCTGGGCGCGCCAGTATTTCCGCGGCAACGGCAACGCGGAGCGCGGCCACAAGGTCTTCGCGGAGAAGAACTGCGCGGCGTGCCACAACGACCCGTCGAGCGGCGCCCCCAAGCTGGGCAAGGGCAAAGACGCGTATTCCGACATCACGCTGGTATCCGCCCTTTGGGAGCACGGCCCCCGCATGTTGGACCTGATGAACGAAAAGAAGCTCCTCTGGCCGCGGTTCACGGCGCAGCAGATGTCGGATTTGATCGCGTATCTGAATTCGCTGTAGCGGCGAAAAATCACCGGTGGCAAGACCGCCGGCGCTACCCCGTGGTCTTCAACCCGCCCGCGATCGCATTCACGGTTACCAGCAGAGCGGTCAATATGCGCTCGGCATCCCGGGTACGTTCCTCCCTCAGCGCCTCCCGCCAGGCGCGCAACAGGGCGATCTGCTCGCGATGCAGCCGGATCAACGCGTGGCGGCGGATCGCGATGGCCTTCAGCAACCGGGGGCGACGCTGTTGCCGGTTGTCTCCGAACAGGCCGTCCAGAACGGCCCG
>JBAWDI010000369.1:0-3775 GCA_049590695.1 Bryobacteraceae bacterium | reverse complement strand
TGTATAGCGTGCCCGCCGCCGGCGGATGGGTGGGCGGCGACATCGTGGCGGGCGCGGTGCGCGCCGGCTTCTCGCGTTCGCAGGATGCTATGTCCCTCTATGTGGACTTGGGAACCAACGGCGAAATCGTTCTGGGCGGAGCCGACTTTGCGCTGGCGTGCGCCTGTAGCGCCGGGCCGGCATTCGAAGGCGGCGGAATCCGCTGCGGCATGCGCGCGGACCGCGGCGCGGTGGACGGCGCATCCATCAACGCCGAAACCGGCGCAGTTCAACTCGCCGTCATAGGCGGAGGCCGGGTTCGCGGAGTGTGCGGCTCCGGGCTGATCGCGCTGACGGACGCTTTGTTCCGCTCGGGTTGGATTGACCGCGGCGGCCAGTTCACGGATCGCGTGCCCACCGGCCAGCGCGTGGAAGGCAAATGGGGAACGGCCCTGGCCCTCTCCGAAGGCGGAAAAGTGGCGCTGTGGGAGAGAGACCTGGCCAGCCTGATTCGGGCGAAAGCGGCGGTCTTCGCCGGCATACGCTCGCTGCTGGGCGCACTGGGCCCTGGCCCGCACACCATCGACCGGGCCATCGTCTCCGGCAATTTCGGCCGCTTCCTCAACTTGCCGGCGGCGCTGGGCATCGGCCTGCTGCCCTCCCTGCCGCTGGGCCGTTATGGCTATGTGGATAACGGGTCGCTCGAAGGCGCCGCGCTCGGCTTGCTCTCGCGCGAGTTCTTCGCGGAGATCGCGAGCTATCTGAACCGAATTACCTACGTCGATCTGGCCGACGTGCCTGGCTACATGGATGAGTTCGTCGGGGCCAGCTTCCTTCCCCATACCAGCCCCGAGTTGCTGCGCGCCGATTTCTCTTGACAACCCTTTTATTACGTCTTACGATACTACGTGAGACGTAATAATGACTGACCCGACACTTCTGGTGCTTGCCAGCCTGGCCGATGGCGAAAAGCACGGCTACGCCATGATGGAGGATATCCAGCGCTTCGCCAACGTGCGGCTGGGGCCCGGCACACTCTACGGCGCCATCACACGGTTGGAGCAGCGCGGCTGGATCCGGCCGGTGGGCTCGGACGACCGGCGGCGGCCCTATTCGATCACCGGCGCCGGCCGCGAATACCTCCAGACGCAACTGACCAGCCTCGACCAGGTGCTGAAGACAGCCATGCGAAGGCTGAAACACGCATGAGGCAACTGATTCACTGGGCAGCCGGCCTCTATCCGGCCGCATGGCGCGAGCGCTATGGCGGGGAGTTGGACGCGCTCATCGAAGATATTCAACCCCAATGGGAAGACCTGCTCAATGTATTGCTGGGAGCACTCCGAATGCAGATGACAACGCGGAATTCTCTGAAGATCCTGGGCGCCGTGACTCTGGCGGGCGCGCTGGCGGCGGGGGTGTTGGCCTTCCGCACACCGGACCGATACGTTTCAACGGCTGTCATGCGCATTACCCCGGCGGATAGCGACCGGCAAAGGGCGCTGGATCGCCTCGCCGAGCTGCAGCAGGAGGTCCTCAGCCGCACAAGCCTCGCGGAGATCATTACGCGACCCGCGCTCAACCTCTATCCGAAAGATCGCAAGAGGATACCTCTGGAAGACGTGGTCGAGAACATGCGCAAAGCGCTCCGCTTCCAGGTAATGCAAGCCCAGGGCGGAGGTGTCGCCGCCTTCCTGATTTCCTTCGAGTATCCCGACAAGTTTAAAGCCCAGGCGGTGGTTCGCGAACTGCTGAGCAGCTTCTTCAGACAGAACAAACTGGATCGGGGTGACCAAGGGCCATCCGCCGTAGTGAACCTCGTAATTCTGGACCCCCCCAACCTGCCGCAACGGCGTCTCGGGCCCAATCGTTCGATGATCGTTGGGGCGGGACTGCTGGGCGGTGCGGTGTTGGGATTGTTGGTGGTGCTGGTGTGGCGCGGCGCGGCGCGGGCGGCCAAAGACAAGACGGCGTGGAGTTCTCTGAAGGTGGTGGCGGCCGTGGCCCTGGCGGGCGCGCTGGCGGCGGGGGTGTTCGCCTTCCGCACCCCGGACCGATACGTTTCAACGGCTGTGATGCGCCTGATCCCGGCGGGCCAGGCGATTGGCGATGGGCAGAGGGCGCTGGACCGCCTCGCGGAGCTGCAGCAGAAGGTCCTCAGCAGTGAAAGCCTCGGGGAGATCATCACGCAACCCGCGTTCGATCTCTATCGGGAGGATCGCAAGAGAATGCCCCTGGAAGACGTCGTCGAAAACATGCGCAACAAGGCGCTCCGCTTCCAGTTGATGCAAACCCAAGGTGGGAGCGTCCCCGCCTTCTCGATTTCCTGCGAGTACCCCGACAACTTGAAAGCCCAGGCCGTGGCTCGCGAACTGGCGTACAGATTCTACCGGCAGAACATCGCGATACAGAGGGCGCAAGGGCCATCCGCCCAGGAGAATCTCGAAGTTATAGACCCGGCCAGCCTGCCGGGACGGCCGTTCTATCCCAATCGCCCGGTGGCCGTAGGGGTGGGCCTGCTCGGCGGCGCGGTGCTGGGACTGTTGGCGGTGCTGGTGTGGCGCGTGAGCCGGAGCAGTACGCTACACTCGCAGAAGACGTAATGAACCACACCGGCTCGCTCCGCTGGCGCATCGCGTTGCTCATCGCGGCCGCCATCGCCATCAGTTATTTCGACCGGCAGACCTTGCCGGTGGCCATCAAGTCGATCCAGCTTGAGATTCCCATTTCGAATACGCAATTCTCGCAGTTGCAGGCCGCGTTCCTGACGGCTTATGCGCTGATGTACGCCGGCGGCGGGAAGCTGGTGGACGTGCTCGGCACGCGCATGGGCTTCCTGCTGATTATGGCGTGGTGGTCGGTGGCCTGCGCCAGTCACGGGCTGGCCACTGGTTTCGGGATGCTCGTCGTGAGCCGCTTCCTGCTGGGCATGGGCGAAGGGGGCGGTTTCCCCGCCGCCACCAAAGCCGTGGCGGAATGGTTTCCGGTGGGCGAGCGCTCCACGGCCATGGGCATCATCAACGCGGGCACGTCGGCGGGAGCCGTGGTGGCGCCGCCGCTGATCGCTATCACGCTCGCCACCTTGAACTGGCGCTGGGTCTTCTTCCTCTCGGGCGCCGCGGGGCTCGCGTGGACAATCTGGTGGCTGTGGGATTACTTTCCGCCGGCTGACCAGCCGCGTCCGCAGACCGGCCCGGGCATAAGCTGGCTCGGCTTGTTCCGCTTCCCGCAAGTGTGGGGGTTGGTGTCGGCCAAGTTCCTGAGCGACGCGGCCTGGTATTTCTACCTGTTCTGGCTGCCCAAGTACCTCTACGACATGCGCCACTTCGACACCAAACAGGTCGGTTATTTCGCCTGGATTCCGTACGCGGCGGCCGGCATCGGCAGCCTGCTCGGCGGCTGGTTTTCGAGCCGTCTCGTTCAGCGCGGCCGCTGTCTGAACTTCTCGCGAAAGCTCGCCCTGGGCCTCAGCGCGGCGGTGATGCCGCTCATCTTTTTCGTGACGCAATCGCCGGTCGAGATTGCCATCGTGCTGTTCAGCATCGCGTTTGCCGGGCAGCAATCCTGGTCCACCCTGGTGATGATTCTGCCGGCGGATATCTTCCCGCACGGCGCGGTGGGGTCGGTGGCCGGGTTGGTGGGCTTCGGCGGGGCGATGGGAGGCGTGGTGTTCGGCCTGGTAGTAGGTTACCTGCTCGACCACGGCTTCGGTTATGGCGCGGTGTTCGGCATCGTTAGCACACTGCACGTGATCGCATTTTGCGTCATCCTGCTGAGTATTCGCGTGGTGCAACCC
>JBAWDI010000368.1:0-3240 GCA_049590695.1 Bryobacteraceae bacterium | reverse complement strand
GGATCGGAGCCTTCCCGCTCAACGGCCTTGAGCTGGAATCGGCCATGTGCCGCATCGTGGCCTGGAGGCCTCTCTGAGAAGCTGTGAAGAAATCGCCCGCAAGCGGGCAATGGGCAAGCTAAAGCATGCCCCACCAGGTGGGGCATGCTTTAGCTTGCCCATTTCCGCACGGCTTCTGAGCAGAGGTTAATTATGCCGATCACCTGTGAGTTCGAATATCGCAAGCCGAAGACGCTGCCGCAGGCGATTGCGATTCTCCGCAGGCACGGGAAGAACGCCTCGGTGCTGGCGGGCGGCACGGACCTGCTGGTCTGGCTGAAAGAAGGCCTGCTCTCCCCCGCGGCTCTGGTGGATGTCAAAGGGATTCGCGAGCTGCACAAGCTGGAACTGAAGGCCGGCGCGCTGTTGGTGGGCGCTTGCGTCACATTTACCGAGCTGCTCGAATCCGCTATCGTGCGGGAGAAACTCCCCTTGCTCTGGGAGTGCTCGCGCACCGTGGCTTCGGTTGGGGTGCGCAACCGCGCCACCCTGGTTGGCAACATCTGCTCGGCGGTGCCGTCCCTCGACGGCGCCCCGGCTCTGCTCGACTACGAAGCGGTGGTACTGGTCCACGGACGCAAAGGCCGGCGCCAGATTTCCATGGCCGATTGGTTCACCGGGCCGCACAGGACGGCGCTCCGCAACGGAGAGCTGGTCCTCGGCGTGAAGATCCCGCTGCCCAAGAAGAAGTGCGGCGCATGTTACGTCAAGCTCGGCCGCTATAGCGGCGAAGACCTGGCGCAGGTGGGCGTCGGCATCCTGGCGCTGGCGGGCGGCGAGTACCGCGTGGCGTTCTGCGCGGTCGGCCCGGTGCCGGCTCGGGCCACGAAGATCGAACGGCTGCTCCGCGGTAAGAAGCTCACCGATGCGCTGGTCCGCGAGGCGCAGGAGATGGTTCCCGAGGAGATCCAGCCCATCACCGACATCCGGGCCAGCAAAGAATACCGGATGCACATGGCCAAAGTCATGCTCGAGCGAGGGCTATGGGCCGCGGTGGCGCGGATGGCCGGCAGCGCCGCGCCCGCCTATGGGGAGAGCCTTCTATGAGACAGATCCGCATCCGGTTCCAACTCAACGGCGTGTACCGGTCTCTGGAAGTGGCGCCCAACGATACCCTGCTCGAAGTTTTGCGCGAGAGGCTGGGCATCAAGAGCCCCAAGACCGGCTGCGACCGCGGCGATTGCGGCACTTGCACCGTCTTCCTGGACGGCCGGACCGTGCGGAGTTGCCTGGTGCTGGCGGCCGAGGCGGATGGCTGCGCGGTCGTCACTTTGGAAGGCATCTCGCAAAACCCCACGCCGCTCGAACACGAATTTGCCAGGCACAATTCCTTCCAGTGCGGGTTCTGCGCGCCGGGCGTGGTGCTTTCCGCTAGCGAGCTGCTGGGGAAGAAGAAGCAGCCAACAAGAGAGGAGATTCAGGAAGCCATCGGCGGGAACCTGTGCCGCTGCACTGGGTACACGCCCATTATCGACGCCATCGCGGGATTGACGGGGTCGAAAGAGCAGGCGGAAGAGGCCGATTGCCAATCGGCCGGACCCAGAGGGTGCCCCTGCCAATCTGCCCCACAGGTCGTCGGGCACTCGGTGGAGCGCATCGACGGGTGGGAGAAGATCACGGGGGCTGCCAGGTTCGCGGATGACATCGAATTCGGGCCGGGGCTGCTGCACGCCTGCATCGTGGAAAGCCCGCACGCCCACGCGCGCATCGTGCGCATCGACACCAGGAAAGCCGCGAAGCTGCCCGGTGTGGTCAAGGTGGTCACCGGCAAAGACTTTCCCTTCAAGTTCGGCCTGTACATGCAGGACCGGTACATCTTCGCGCAAGATCGCGTGCGCTTTGTGGGAGAGCAGGTAGCCGCCGTCATCGCCTGCGACCCCAAGATCGCGCAGCGCGCCGCGGCACTGGTTGCGGTGGAGTATGAACCGCTGGCGCCCGTCTTCGACCCGGTCCAGGCGCTGGAGGAAAGCGCGCCGGTGCTGCACCCCGAGCTCGGCGGCTATGAGCATGTGCCCTGGTTCTTCCCCCAGCCGAAGACCAATATCGCCCACTGGCGCAAGATCCGCAAGGGCGACCCGGCCAAAGGGCTCCGCGAAGCCGATGTAATTCTCGAAGACACCTACAAGGTGCCGCGCTACGCCCACTGCGCCATCGAGCCGCACGCCATGATCGGGCTGCTGGACTCTTCCGGCCGCCTGACCATGTGGACGGCCTCGCAATCTCCCTTCACCCAGCGCCACCTCTTCGCACAGGCGCTGGCTCCGCTGGGCCTCTCGCACAAAGATATACGCGTGATCACTCCTTACGTGGGCGGCGGCTTCGGGGGCAAGGCCGGCGTTTCGTGCGAAATCCTGGCGGCGGCTCTGGCCACCACGGTGAAGGGCCAGCCGGTCAAGGTGATGTGGTCGCGCGCGCAGGAGTTCTACAACACTTACCAGCGCCAGGGCGTAGTGGCCACGGTGAAGCTGGGAGTGAAAAAGGACGGCGCGATTACGGCCCTGGAACACACGCTCTGGTGGGACGCGGGCGCTTATGTGGAGTACGGCGCCAACGTGGTGAATGCCGTGGGTCTTTCCGCCACCGGCCCGTACAAGGTAGACAACGTCAAGATCGATTCGGTGTGCGTCTACACCAACCTGCCGCCGGGCGGCCCCTACCGCGGCTTCGGCTATTCGGAGTTCTTCTTCGGCCTGGAATCCGAAATCACGCGCGCCGCCCAGCGCATCGGCATGGACCCGGTGGCGTTCCGGCGCAAGAACGCCATACGCGAGGGCGACACCCTGGCTTACGGCGCTCACATGAACCCGAACGGGCTGATCGAGGCCATCGACCGCGCCGCCGCGGCCATCGGCTGGGGCCAGAAGGAAGAGCCCGTAGCGCCGCACAAGGCCATCGGCAAGAGCCTGGTGCTGTTCTGGAAGGCGCCGGCCATGCCACCCAACGCCGGCTCGTCGGCGTTCTTGAAATTCAACGAGGATGCCAGCCTCAACATCCTCATCTCCGGCATGGAAATCGGCCAGGGCCTTTTGACCGCCATGGCGCAAATTGCTTCCGAAATCCTCACCGTGCCGGTGTCGAAGATCCGCGTCGAGACCCCGGACACCGACCGCAACCCCTACGAGTGGCAGACCGTGGCCTCGCACGTCACCTGGGGCTGCGGTAACGCGGTCCAAAAGGCGGCGCTGGACGCGCGCCAGCAGA
>JBAWDI010000367.1:0-1551 GCA_049590695.1 Bryobacteraceae bacterium | reverse complement strand
GACCAGACCACCGTGCGGCCGCGCGGCAGCAAGACCACTCGCATGGGAAGATCTGCATCGGCGCCGGGCCCGGAAAGATCTCCGACGCGCAGGCGCCAGTCGCGCACGCCCGCCAAACCCTCCGCGGCGAACACGCGCAGCGAAACCCGGCGCTCATCCTCCGCGCCCACACTGATCTCGGTCTTGGGCGGGAAGAATTCGAGGCCTTCGCCCGTGGCCTCCAGGCGGTAGGTTCGGATCTGCGACCAGTTGTTGCGGATGGAAATCTCCAGATTGCCGCCGGCTTTCGGCTCGATGGGCGCGGTGGGCGGATCGGGCGTCAACTCGGTTTGCGCGCCGAAGTGAAGGTGCATGGCTTCCATCAGGCGGATGGTGGCGGGGCGGAACAGTTGCAGACGCGCGCGGCCCAGCGGCATGCCGTCGGCTTCGAGCGCCAGGTTCACCCAATCGCCATGCAGCGCATCGGCCGGAACGGCGATTTCGTAGTCGATCTCATCCGGCGACTTGACGGTGGGCGTGGCGGTGTAGCCCTCGGGCAGGCGCAGGCGCGAGCGCGCGGCCACCTCCGCCGACGAATACGAAGTGGAGACGACGTTCTTCCGCCCGATGATCAGCCGCCGTGCGTCGTTGAAGAATGCCGAAGTGTCGGGGGCCTCGATGGCGATCCCGATGCGCACGCGGTTGCCCGCAGCGCCGCTGGCCGGAATGGTCAAACGCACGCGGAGCGTCTTGTCGTCCCAATCGAACGCCGTCGGCTTGCCCGCGGCGAGAAACGGGCCGACCGGCTGGCGCGCCAGTTGCAGAATCACTTCGCCCGGCTCGGGGGCGGCGAACTCCATGGCGAGAATGCCGTTCTCGAATTCGATGGAGAGCAGCTCCGCCGTGGCGTAAACGATATGCTCGACGCCCGAGAAATTCGTGCACTCGCGGCACAAGCCGTCCGGACCGATGGAAACGCCCAGGGGGAGCCAGAGGGACTGACCGGCGGGAACGGAGACACCGGGAATTATGAGGGTGCGCTTCGACTCCGGCTCCAGCACGCGCAGATCGTCGTGAAATGGCTTCGTTCCGGTATTGGTGATGCCGATGGCGGAGGCCGCGGGCGAAACCAGTTCCGCCGCCGTGACGCCGGCGGGCAGCGCGCCGGCCGCGGGCTTCGGCATGGCGACGGAATGCAGGCCGGGAAACAGGCGCGCCCAGTTGCGGAGCAGCGCGGCGTCGCGGCGCAGGGCGCTGGTGGCGGGGCGCTCATCGCCACTCAACCCCACCGCGCCTTTGCGCAGCAACGATGCCGGATTGGCCGCCCAGCCGGCGGGATAGAGCGCGTCTTCCACGTCGGTCCACAGCAGCGCGCGGGCCGCTCCCGCAAGGGCTTGGCGGCTGCGTATGAAAGCGGATGGGTCGATGGCGGAAATCACGGCCACGGGTGCGGGAGGAGCGGCGGCATCGATGGCCAGCGCGCGCCCTTCCACGAATGCGATGGGGCCGCCGTGGCTGGCGGTCTGGGTGGCGAGCACGGTCTCCAACGCCTTGAGCCAGGCGCGTTGCGCG
>JBAWDI010000366.1:0-2018 GCA_049590695.1 Bryobacteraceae bacterium | reverse complement strand
GTACGGGCCCAGCGCGCAGTGCGCCGAGCCCGTGACCGGATCTTCGTCCACTCCCGCCGCCGGGGCGAAGAAGCGCGAGACGAAATCGAACTCGGTGGAGGACGGCCGCGCGGTCACGATTACGCCGCGCACGGGCACCTTCCGCAAGGCCGTGAAATCCGGCGTCATGGCGCGCAGCGTCTCTTCGGACTCCACCTCCACCAGGTAGTCGAATTGGTTGCGGGCTACAAATTGCGCTTGCACCCCGAGGGCTGGGAGCAAGGTTGGGGGCGGTTCCGCGGGGGTGGCGACTTTGGCGGGGAAATCCAGTTCGATCCAGTCGCCGCGCCGGTCGGCCAGCAACAGGCCGCTGCGCGTGTGGAAGCGCGCCTGATGGGCCGCGGGCAGGTGATCGTCTTCCCATAGCACGTGGGCGGCTGCTACCGTGGCATGGCCACATAGGTCCACCTCCACCGCGGGGGTAAACCAGCGCAGGGTGTAGCCGTCATCGTGAGGGGTCAGGAAGGCGGTTTCCGAGAGATTCATCTCGCGCGCCACATCGCGCATCCACTGGTCGGTGGGTGGCGCCTGGAGCACGCAAACGGCGGCGGGATTGCCGGTGAAGGGGCGGGCCGTGAAGGCATCGACTTGGACGATTCGAATGGGCATGGAACCAGTGTCGCAAACCACAAGAGGGCCGATTGCCAATCGGCCGCAGATTGCCAATCTGCCCCACAGGTGCAGCATTGCCGCGGGCTGCGGAGGATTGATGGTGGAGTGGTGCAGTTGAATCTTTCGGTGGAATAGTGGAGTCTAAAGGAAAGGCGTGCGACTGTTCTCAGAGTTCTCAAAAGTATTCGCCGCGGTGGGTCTGCTGGTTGCCATGTGGGGGCTGAGTGCGCTGGACCGGTCCGACCGCCGCACCTGGGTCCACCCGGCGGGTGGGCCGGTGCGGATTCTGCAGTTCTATGCCAGCACGGGGATGGTCACACCGGGTCAAACGGCGCGGATCTGCTATAGCGTGGAGAACGCCAAATCCGTGCGCATCTCTCCCATGATTGAGGAAGTCTATCCTTTTCCCAATCATTGCCTGGACATCGAGCCGGAACATACCACCCACTACACCCTGCTGGCGGAAGGCTACGACGGCGCGGTGGCCACGAAATCGTTCACGCTGCAAGTGGAAGCCGAGGAAGCCCCGCCGCCGCAAGTGGTCAACTACGCCGCGCTGTAAAACTCGCGCACTCGCGCCGCCACTTCATCCACCGCCGTCTCCGGCATGTACGGCCACAAGGGCAGCGACAAAACCTCGCGGCAGGCTTGCTCCGCCACTGGCAGGGCGCCGCGTTTCATGCCGCAATCCCGGAACGCCGGCTGCAAGTGCAATGGGACGGGATAGTGCACGCCGGTAATGACGCCGCGCTCCGCCAGGAACTTCCGCAGCCGGTCGCGCCGGGCTGCTCGCACCACGTAGAGATGGCACACCGAACCCGCCCGCCGGCCCACTGGCCGGACGCCATCGCACCCGGCCAGGGCTTGGTCGTAAAGAGCCGCCAGCCGCGCGCGGCGCTGGTTCCACTCAGGCAGCTTCGGCAGGAACGCGCGCAGATAGCAGGCTTCGATCTCATCCAGACGCGAATTGATGGCGCGCATGCGGGCCACGTGGTCATTGCGCCGTCCGCCGTCGTGGAGCCGCCGCAAGTTCTCCGCAACGGTCCGCGAATCGGTCAACACCGCTCCGCCGTCGCCCAGGCAGGGCAGGTTCTTGGTGGGATAAAAGCTGTACGCCACGGCCGGCGAAAAGCTGGTGAACGGGCGCCCGGTCTCTTGCGCACCGTGGGCCTGGCAGGCATCCTGCAAGAGAACCAGCCCCCGCCGCCGGGCGACGGCAGCCAGCCGCGGCAGATCGCACGGCTGCCCATAGAGATGCACCGGCAGCAGCGCGCCGGTGCGCTTGCGGACGCGCGCTTGGGCGTCTTCCGCATCCAGCAGCAGAGTCTCCGGGTCGACGTCGGCGAAGCGCGGGCGGCATCCGGCCG
>JBAWDI010000365.1:0-1564 GCA_049590695.1 Bryobacteraceae bacterium | reverse complement strand
GGCAGGCTGGCCGCGGCCTTCCCGGTGGTGCGGTTGGGCGCCAACGCCGCCGCGGCGCGCGACCCCGCCAAGCGGCCGCTCATCGAAAAGAAGGAGCAGCTTGAACAAGCTATCGACAAGCTGAAGTACGAGAAGGCCGCCATGCCCGCCGACGCGTACAAGAAGCAACTGATGCAGCTTTTGCTGGAACTCGCCCGAACCCAGGAGGCCATCGAAAAGTGAGCATGTTGCTCAGCGCTTTGTGGGGCAGCTTTGCAAGCTGCGCGCCGGTTTGTTACCGGCGCAACTGGCGGGTTGCCAACCCGCCGCAGGATGTAATCCTGCCCCACAAAGTCGCCGTGCTGGTCGCCTCTGCCCTGTTGTTGGCGTCGCTCCTGCCGGCGCAGACGCTGGAGCAGGCCCAGGCGCTCTGGAAAGCGCGCCGCTTCCAGGAAGCCAACGACGCGTTCCGTGCGCTGGTGGCCCGGAATCCCAAGAATCCCGATTACAGGGTGCGCTGGGGCCGGCTGTACCTGGATCACTCCCAACCGGCCGATGCCCTGGCCCTCTTCAACGAAGCGCTCCAATTGAAGAAGGACGACGCCGGCGCCCTGCTGGGCTTGGCCCTGGTGGCCGCGGAGGATTACGAAAGCGTGGCCGCCGATTTGGCGCACCAGGCGCTGGCGTCGGACCCCAAACTGGTGGAGGCCCAGGAACTGCTGGCGCGGCTGGCGCTCGAGGACAACGACACCGCCAGGGCCGTGGCGGAGGCGAACAAGGCCCTGGCCATCGACGCCCATTCCGTCGAGGGCAGAGCCATCCTCGCCACCATCGACTGGCTAGCCGGCAAGAAGGACACAGCCTTCGACCCCCACGCGGCCCGCGGCTACGAGACGGCGGGCCACTTTTTCGTCATCAACCGCCGTTACGAAGAAGGCGTTCAGTATTACCGCAAGGCCGTCGAAATCGATCCGCAACTGTACAGCGCGCGCTCGCAACTGGGCATCAACCTCATGCGCCTGGGCCAGGATCAAGAGGCCTTTAAGCAACTCGAGACGTGCTTCAACAACGATTTCAAGGACAGCGCCACCATCAACTCGCTGAGGTTGCTGGATAGCTACAAGAAATTCGACACCGTTCAGACCGGCCTCATCATCCTGAAGCTCGACAAAAAGGAAGCGGACTTGCTGCGCCCGTACTTCGAATCGGAAATGGAGCGCGTGATCGCGACTTACGAGAAGAAGTACCGGATGAAGCTCGCCAAGCCCGTGCGGGTGGAGGTTTACCCCGACCACGAAGATTTCGCCGTCCGCGCCCTCGGCATGCCCGGGCTGGGCGCGCTGGGTGTCACCTTCACATCCGCCACCTACGGCTCTTTCATCGCCATGGACAGCCCTTCCGGCCGCCCGCCGGGCAGCTTCCATTGGGCCTCCACCCTGTGGCACGAGATGAGCCACGTCTTCACTCTGACGCTGACCGATTCCCACGTGCCGCGCTGGTTCACCGAGGGCCTGGCCGTGCACGAAGAGACCGCCGTCTCGCCGGAGTGGGGCGACCGCCTCGCTCCGCCCGTCATCATGGCCAT
>JBAWDI010000364.1:0-3109 GCA_049590695.1 Bryobacteraceae bacterium | reverse complement strand
CACAACAGACTTCTCCAGCACCGGCTGCCGCCTCATGGGCGCGCCTCCGACGCCGGCGATGTGAGGCGGATGCAGTGAGCGCGGTGGTCGCGCTCCCACATGACCTCGGTGTGGTTGTCGAGAGCCGCCTCTACTTCCGAGTCGGTCAGCACGATGCCCGTGCCGCACCGCTTCGTGATAACCGCGAGACAGGTCAGCAGTAGCCGAGTTTTGTAGTCGTTCACCTTCTGCTCCTTTCGGAAACAACGGGCGGCCCGTGGCGGCCGCCCGCGCCTCTACTCCTGTTTCTCCGGCGCGGCCTCGGTCGGGACGCGCCCGGAGAATTGCTGGCACATCTGGTGGTAGTCGACCGCTCGCGCAACTTCCTCCGACGTCAGGCGCCGCAGGAACTTGATCACCGCCTTGCCGTAGGTCTTGCCCTGCGGGTTCTGAGCCTTCTCCAGTTCCAGGGCCACGAGCGCGTGAAAATACGGCACGCCCTGCGTGGTGAGCTTCAGGAAAAACTGGCGCGCGTTTTTCACGCTGGTTGGCGGCAGGGAGACGACTTCGGGGAACATCGAGTCGCCGCGCATGAAGAAGAGCTGCTTGCCCTGCTTGCAGGCCTGGCCCGTCCCTTCCTCCGCGCTGTCCCACTTGGCAAGGGGACATACGGCGCACTCACCGCCGGGAGTGCCGCGGCCGATCAGACCGTCCGCCGACGAGCACTGCGGGGGAACATTGCCGGCCTCCTTGCTCGGGTAGTAGGTGCGGGTGTCGCGGTAGAAGGCGATCACGCCTTCGACCCGCGGCGCGGTCTCCTCGCCTTCGAGCGTGGGGATCAGCCAGAGCGCCGCCCCGCTCATGACTTTGATGCGGGGCAAATCGAACTCCGACACGCTGCCGCCGGCGATGTTGACGGCGAATGCCTCCTTGACTGCGTCCGCAGCCTCGGGTGGAACGGTGAGCGCCTTGGGCGCGTTGAACTTCACGAGTTGTGTGGACATAGCTGCTCCTTTTAAGCCTTTCTGCTGCTGAGTTTGTGAACGAATGAAATCTTGAGGGCCTGGCCGAGGGGGGCCGGCAGTGCCGTCCGGATATCCTCCTCGTCATAAGGCCGCTGTTCCTGTTGCGCTTGGGATTCGACCTCGCGCTTTACCTCACGCACGAACGCTGTGAGGCTGTTGGTGTTGTAGTTCTCCGCGACGTATTGGCCCAGTTCCGACTGCTTGAGCGCGGCGACCACGTCATCGCGGTCGTAGAGCGGGCTGGCGTAGATGTCGTGGACCAGGGAGACGGTGCGGCCGTCTACCGTCATTTTCTGGATACCGTCCTGGATGAACTGCGGCACCAGGGCCTGCTCCAAATCGTCCAGTTGCTGTTTGACCTGCTTCTGTTCGGCGTCCAGTTCCTTCTTCCTGTTTTCCAGGCACACGAACTCCTTCAATTGCTCAAGGTTCACTGTGAGCGGCCTCCTTGCCGGTTAGTTTTTGATTTCCGCGAGGATCGCCTGCACGACCTCGGCGCGCTTTTCGAGGGCGCGCATGATCTTCGTGTCCACCGTGTTCCTCGCCACCAGGTGGATGTGTTCGACCGGCCGGGTCTGGCCGGGCCGGTGGACCCGTGAGAGCGACTGGTCGTATTCGCCGAGCGAAAACGAGAGCGAGTAATAGATTGAGTAGCGGGCCCGCGTGAGGTCGACCCCGACCCCACCCGCGCTGATTTGTACTGCCAGGACCTGCGCTTCGCCCGCCTGCCAGCGTGCCAACTCATCGTGGCGCCCGGAGAGTTCCAACGAGTTGTACCCGAGCAACTGGCAGGCCTCGTGAATGGCGTCGAGGTCCGCATGGAACCGGCAGAAAATCACCACCGGTTCATCCGTGCCGATATCTTCCAGTGTGTCGGCGAGCAGCTTCTGTTTCGACGTGTCGATGCGATGCCCGACGCCGTCGTCGGTAGGAACGCAACCCCCTGTTACCTGCTGGAGCCGCAACAGCTTCACCATCGCGTTCGCTGCCGTCACCACGCCGTTTCGAACCTGCGCGACGAAATCCTCCTCCAGATCGCGGTAGACCCTGGCGGCCTCGCCGACGAGTTCGCAGTGATAGGTAACGTGCGTCTCTGGCGGCAGGTCCAGCACTTCTTTCCCGACCCGAAACATGATCCGCGCCAGCGCCTTCTCCAACTCGTCGAGCTTCTGGAACCCGACGATCTGCTTGTTCTGGTAGCCGCCAAGCACAGCGTGTTTCTGCCGGAAGGCCGCGAACGATGGGCCGAAAATCGTCTGGTCCAGGGGCCGGACGACGCCGTAGCTGTCCATCGGGCCGTGTGGCATTGGGGTCCCGGTCATGCCCAGTCGAATGAGCGCCCGCAACCGCATCCTTTTACATGCCAGGGATGCCTTGCCGCCTGGTGCCTTGATGCGGTGGGCCTCGTCCATAATGAACAGGTCCCAGCGCAGATTCTCTGCCCACTCGTTGAATGGCTCCCGCCAGAACGAGTCGTAATTGATGATGCAGACGAATGGCACGCCGCGGGCTTCCGCGAGGCGCATTTTCTCGGCAGCGAGCTCCTGCTTTTTGCGGACGCTGCTGACGCTGTCGTCCAGCGCCACCACCACCAAGGGAATGTCCACATGCTTTTCAAGCTGGGTAACCCACACCGGCACCACGCGCAGCGGACTCAGAATGAGCGTGCGCCTCGCCCTGCGCTCCAGCAGCACCATGAACGCGACCAGCGTCTTACCAGTGCCCATGCCCATGGCCAACAGCAGGCCGAACATCCCCAGGGCGAAGTGCTGCAGGCAGAACTGGAACGCGGCCAACTGGTGCCGCCACGGGCGCGTCAACAGACCTTCGGTCAGCACGACCGGCGCCTCCTCGACCGAAGCGGCCGGCTCCGGCGTGGGCGCCACGGGTGCGGCCACAGGTTTGGGTGCGGCGGAAAGCGCCACGAGTTCGTCGAACTGGCGCGTCGTGGACAGCCGGTGGATCACGCCCTGGACCCGCCGCGCCTGCTCCCGCGTCGCCGGGAACGACCAGGCCTTGCGTTGTGAGTCCCAGGAGCCGTTCGGGATGCGCCGGCACAGTAACAACGCGGAAAGCGGCGCGCGAAGAATGATGCGACCGGCCTC
>JBAWDI010000363.1:0-4446 GCA_049590695.1 Bryobacteraceae bacterium | reverse complement strand
GGACGGGGTGCTGCCGCTGGCCCCGGCGCCGGCAGCGCGGGCCAAGCCATTGGCCGCGCGGGCGACAACGCCCTGCAAGAGATGGTCCAACGCTACAGCGTTTCGGAATACTCGGAAGAGGATCGCAACAACGCCAAGCTGCCGCTTCCTCCGGAAGAGGACTCGCAGGTCAATGTGCTGCTGCGGCCCGGGCTGCTGGCCGACGTGGAAATCCAGGTCGAGAAGATTCCAGACGCATTGCACGTCCCCGCCCAGGCGGTCTTTCAAAAGAACGGAAAACCGACGGTCTTCGTACAGGATAAGAACAAGAGATTCGTGCCACGAGAGGTACAACTCGTCAAGCAGAGTGAATCCATGATGGTGCTGGCCTCCGGCGTGAAGGCCGGCGATATCGTGGCGCTCTCCGATCCCACGGCCCAAAAGTCGGGCAAGAAGGAAACGGGCGAAAAGAAATCGCAGGGCACCCCTATGGGCGGCATGGGAGGAGGGAAATAGCCATGACGCTCTTTTCGCACGTTCTTCCCGAATTGAAGATGGGGATGGCCAGCCTCTTTGCGCACAAACTGCGCAGCCTGCTGACCATGCTCGGCATGATCTTCGGCGTGGGCGCGGTGGTGGCCATGCTCTCCATCACCGCCGGCGCGCAGAAGGAGATGATGAGCTTTATCGATCAGCTCGGCGTCAACAACATCATCGTGGAGGCGCATGAAGCAGTGGACCGCAACGAGCTGCAGACCGTCCGCGCCATTTCGCCGGGGCTCAGTTTCCGCGATTACCGGGCCATCTCGGAAAACGTGCAGGGCCTGGTGGCCATCACGCCGCGCAAGCGGTTCAAGCCGCAGAAGCTGCTGCCCAAGACCAGCCAGGAACCACCCCAGCTCATCGGCGTGCTGCCGAATTTCGTGGAGATCAACAGCCTGAAGCTGGTGGCCGGCCGGTTCTTTACGGACGAAGAGAACCAGGCGTCGGCGCCGGTGTGTGTGCTGGGCGAGAGCGCTAAAGTGAACCTGCTCGGTTACGACAATGCCATCGGCAAGTACGTGAAGGTCAACGACACGTGGCTGCAAGTGATCGGGGTGCTGACGCCTCAGGCCGGCAGCGACGCGGATGTGGAAGGCGTGCAGTCCGTCAACCGCAACAACATGGTGATTGCGCCGCTCAACACGGTGATGCGCCGGTTCGAGGACAACACCAGCTATCTAAAGGACGAAATCGACGGGATTTATATGAAGGTGAAGCCGGGAGTCGATTCCATCGAAACGTCCAACGTAGTGCGCGCCATTCTCGAAGCGACCCATAAGGATGCGGGCGATTTCACCTTGGTGGTGCCCGAGGGGCTGCTCGAGGAGCGGCGGCGCACGCAGTTCATCTTCAGCATTGTCATGATCTGCATCGCCGGCATTTCCCTGCTGGTGGGCGGCATCGGCATTATGAACATCATGCTGGCGACGGTTCTGGAGCGGACGCGCGAAATCGGCATCCGCCGCGCCATCGGCGCCCGTCAGAGCGACATCGTGCGCCAGTTCCTGACCGAGGCGGTCCTGATCTCGATTGCCGGCGGTCTGATCGGCATCGCGTTCGGGTTCACCTTGTCGCAGATCATTGCGTCCGCCGCGGGCTGGTCCACGGTAGTGACCGGTTCTTCGATTGCCATTGCCTTCGGCGTATCGGTATTCATCGGACTTTTGTTTGGCATTTATCCGGCCGTTCAGGCCGCCAAATTGGATCCCATCGAGGCTATTCGCTACGAGTAGAACTATGCTGTTCCGAACTTCATTTACAGGCATTCTCCTGGCGGCGGGCGCGTTGGCGCAGACGTCGTCGTTCCCCAAGCCGGCTTACTTTCGCGAGACGTTCGAGAGGACCCAGACCAAGGTCGAATTGAAAGCCCCGGAGCGGCTGAAGGATTTTGTGGCCGACGGCAAGCTGGAGCTTTCCCTGAAGCACTACCTGGAGCTGGTGATGGCCAACAACACGGACATTCAGCTCCAATTGATCAGTCTGGAGATTCCCAAGAACAACATTCTGGCGGCGTTCGGGGTGTGGGATCCAAAGGCCCTGGCGAGCTTTGCCACCACGCGGTCCACCACCGTGCCTACCAATGCGACCACCGCTCAGAATGCCGCGTCCCTGACCAAATCGCTCAACCAGCCTTATAACCTCCAATACAGCCAGACGCTGCCAGAGGGGTTGAGCTATACGGCGAGCTTTTCGGGGGCGAAGAGTTCCCAGACCAACTCTTACAACAACTACAACCCGGCGCTGACGGCCAACATGCGGTTCAGCGTCACCCAGCCGTTGATCCAGAACCGCGGCTCGTATGTAAACCGGATTCCGCTGATGGTGGCTCAGACCAATTACCGGATATCGGATTACGCGATGCGGCAACAGCTCTTGAACTTCGTGAACATCGCCGAGACCGCGTATTGGAACGTGATATTGGCGCGCGAAAACGTGAGGGTGGCGGAAAGCGGCGAGAACAATGCCTCCGAGTTTCTGAAGTACATGCAGAAGGAACTGGAACTCGGGGCGCTCTCGCCACTCGATATCTATAACCCGGAGCAGTCGCTGGCGACCGCCCAGCTAAGTGTATCGCAGGCGAAATTCGCTCTGGCCCAGGCCGAGGATACGCTGCGTCACCAGGTGGGCGCCGACCTCGATCCGGAGGTCCGCAAACTCCCCATCTCGCTCACCGAGGCGGTGGACCTGGGGCCGGCCGATTCCATGCCCGTGGATCGGGAGCAGGCGGTGACGAAGGCGCTGGTGAACCATCCGGCCGTGAAACAGGCCTTGCAGAAGCTGGATGTGGACGACCTCGGGATAAACTCCGCCAAGAACGGACTTCTTCCCAACCTCTCTTTTTCCATGTATTACCAAACCAACGGTACCGGCGGCGTATACAACCCCGGCCTCTCGACCATAGTCGGCGCCGGCGGTGTGTCGGAGTTGGTTCCAGGCGGCATCGGAGATGCGCTGGACCAGATGTTCGGATTCGGCTATCCCACCTACTATGCCAGCCTTACCCTGAACCTTCCCATCAAGAATCGCGCCGCCTCGGCGGCCATGGCCACCGCGACCGTCCAGAAGAGAACCGACATGCTCAACTGGCGCAACCAGGAGCAGGCCATCCGGCTGAACATCCTGACTGCCGTGACCAAACTGGAGGGCGCCAAAGAACAGTTGAAGCTGGCCAAAACCGCCATGGATTTCGCGCAGAAGAACCTGGACGCCGAGAACACCAAGTTTCAGCTCGGCACCGAAACCAACCAAAACGTCATCAACGCGCAGACCGTCCTGGTGCAAGCGCAATCGGCGGTGGTCACCAATCAGGTCGGCGTTCGAATGAATCTTTTGAACCTGCTCACCCAGACGGGCGAACTGCTGGACGAGCGGGGTATCGTAGTCCAATAGCGGTGTAGCGCCGGCGGCGCTACCACACAATGCAAACGCTGGTTCTGGCGCTGCTGCTGGCAGCGGTCCTGACGTTCTTCCTGCCCACTGTGCGGAATCGTGTGCGCGACGCGCTACATTCCCGCCCAGCGGCCATCTGGGCCGTTCCGTTTCTGCTCATCGCCGTCTTCAGCGGCGCAGCCGCGCTGGCGGGTGCGTTCAGCGTCTCACTGGCACTTCTCGTCTTGGGGTATACGTCGGCGCCGGTGGTTTGCACGTGGGTGGGAGGGGCGGGCTTCATCGAGCGGCCGGCCTCGCTCGACTTCGTGGCCATTCTGCTGCTCTGGCTGCCGCTCGAATTCGCCGCCGGCGCCAGCCTGGTTCCGCGCCCGGCGCAGGGATTCCTGCACAGCGTGGCGTATGCCATCGCCATTCTCCTGGGCCTGGTGCTGTTTACCGGATTCCGATCATTTCCAGGGATGAAGTACAGCCTGCCGCGCCGGGGGTCCGATTTCGGGCTGCCTCTGGCCGCTTTTGCCATCACGGCGCCGGTGTTGATGGTGGTTGGGATCGCCATCGGGTTCATTCCCATGCCGCACTGGCCGGGAGGTGCGGCGACCGGCGCCAGGATGGCCGGAGGTTTCGCGTTGATCCTGGTGGGGACGGCGCTGCCGGAGGAGATCCTGTTCCGCTCGCTCATTCAAAACTTCATCATGCTGCGCTTCGGCGCGAGTTGGCGAACGCTCCTGGCGGCCAGTCTGGTTTTCGGCTGCGCGCACCTGGACAACGGACCGCAGCCGTTGCCGAACTGGCGCTACATGATCCTGGCGACCATTGCGGGTGTGGCGTACGGCAAGGTCTTCCAGCGGTCATCCACCGTGCTGTCTTCGGCCGCCCTACACGCAATGGTGGATTGGACCAAACACTTCTTCTTTTAGTGGCGCAGCCTCGCCAGGCTGCCGTCTCCGCACTCTTGCGGAGACTCTTGTGCCCCGCGAACCAAGCGTCCCCATGAGTGGGGACGCTGCAGCCTGAGAGGCTGCGCCACTCACCTGG
>JBAWDI010000362.1:0-3497 GCA_049590695.1 Bryobacteraceae bacterium | reverse complement strand
GCACCGGCGCGCGCTTCGTCCCCCGCACGCGGCCAGCAGCCCGCTGCCGCCACCGAAAACCACGTGAAAGTGGACCAGAAAGGTCATCCGAACGTTCCGCACGTAGATGCCAAGAACGATAAATGGGTGGGACATGACAGTGGCCCCAGCGATCCGCATTACCAGCTCGCTCAGCCGTGGGCACACGGACATTTCAGCGGTGGTTTTGGACCTTCCCATGTCTTCGTGCTGGGGGGAGGAAACCGGGAACGCTTCTGGTTCAACAACTTCTATTGGGACGTCGCCCCGTACGATTACAACATCGTCGTGGACTGGAACTGGGCCGGCGATCAGATCGTGATCTACGAGGACCCCGATCATATTGGCTGGTATCTGGCGTACAACCCGCGGTTAGGGACGTACGCCCATGTCGAGTACCTGGGAGGCTGACTTCCAGCAAATTCCGCACTGCCAGGTGCAGCTTCTGCACTCTCGGTGGGTATAGTTGTGCCGTGTCGCGCGGGCCGGTTCAGTGCGATCGCCAGCGCACGGAATACCGGCTCATCCTGGTGGCTTCGTCGGACCGCCGGTTGGCCGCCATGCTGTCCTTCAATACTGTTCTGGCCCGAAGTTGAGCGTCCGCGAACGCCGAAGCGACGCCGTGATCGCCGTGATCGGTGGACCAGTGAAACTCGTCATGGAGATCCTTGTCCCAGACGGTATACTGTGCCTGATTGCCGGCGATGTCGATGAATGTGAAGGACTGGCTCATCGGCAATCGCGCTTTCCGCCGCCCGCGGGGATGGGGCCATTCATCTCGGAAAGAGCCGCCTTGCCGCTCTCAAGCGCCCGAGTTTGGTCTCTATGCCGAATGGCAATCACCATCGTCCTGACGTACGGCATGGCCCGGTTCAGTTTATCGGGAAGGGTGCTTTGCACCAAAGAGTTAGCGTTCAGACCGTCGGATCTATACGCTTTGTACAGCGCCCCGGACATCTGGTGCATTTCGTAAAGGCATGCATTCCCGGATTCGGTTTGATCGTCCCACCGGGTCTCGTCGCCGGTTTCGAGTGACCGCAGAATACTCTGCAAGAGGCTCTTCGTGCTGTCGTACAACATGAAGACTCCTTTCTTCGACTGGACTTGTGCAGGACCGAGCCTGGGCCGGGGGGTCGGGCGGCGTTCGGCTCTAAATAATGGAAGGGATCGACCATTTACATTGTAACACACTTATGCCTGTGCTATAGTAGAGATGGTTTGATGCTCCTGCCAATTAGAGGATGACCTCTTTAGCGTTGTTTCCGCTACGTTCGTCCGCCTTCCAAATTTGCCGCCTTCAAATCGGAAAAGGAAAACTAAAGTGAAGAACATTTACGTTGGGAACCTCAGTTTTGAGGCTACTGAAGAATCTGTCCGTGCGTTGTTTGAAGCCTACGGCACTGTCGGTCGGGTCAACATTGTCACGGATCGCGATACGGGCCAGCCGCGTGGTTTTGGCTTCGTTGAGATGGCAAACGATGGAGAGGGCGAGAAAGCGATTGCGGCCGTGAACGGCACGGAACTTGGCGGCCGCGCCCTGAATGTGAACGAGGCGCGTCCGAAAGCGGAGCGCTCCGGCGGCGGTGGCGGCGGCTTCGGACGCAAACGCTGGTAGCACAATTGCAGGACCTGTAACGAAACAAACCCTCCCGATCGCTCCCCGACGGTCGCGGCACGGAAACGCTAGCCGAGCCGCGACCGTCAGAAGCTGTGAAGAAGTGGGCAAGCTAAAGCATGCCCCACCATGGCTTCGCTCCACACGCCTCTGATAAACTGAAGGTGACTCCCGCATCGCCTTCCATGCCAGCCGCAACCACCATCGCCGACGAGATCCTGGACCTGAAAAGACAGCGCAAGGCCATCCTGCTCGCCCACCACTATCAGGAGCCCGAGATCCAGGAGCTGGCCGACGTCGTGGGCGACAGCCTGGAACTGGCGCGCAAGGCTCGCGACTTCGCGGGCGACGCGATCGCCTTCTGCGGCGTGTGGTTCATGGCCGAAACCGCCAAAGTGGTGAACCCCGGCCGCATCGTGGTGGTCCCCGACCGCGCTGCGACGTGCAGCCTGGTGGATAGCTGTCCGGTGGAGGCGGTCCGCGAGTTCCGGCGCAGAAACCCCGGCCACGTCATCGTCAGCTACATCAACACGTCCATCGAGGTGAAGGCCGAAAGCGACATTCTCTGCACCTCGCGCAACGCGGTGAAGGTGGTCAACTCCATTCCGCGGGAGAAGCCCATCCTCTTCCTGCCCGACAGCAACCTGGGCGATTATGTTCAGAAGCAGACCGGCCGGGAGAACATGCAAATCTGGCAAGGCACCTGCATCGTGCATGCCACGTTTACGGCGCGGCGGGTGGCTGAGGCCAAGGCGGAACACGCCGGCGCCAAAGTGGTGGCGCATCCGGAGTGCCCGGCCGCGGTGCTGGCGATGGCCGATTTCGTCGGGTCCACCTCGGCCATCGTCGATTGGTGCGCCGCCAGCGACGCCGCCGAGTTCATCGTGATGACCGAAAGCGGCATCCGCTTCTCGCTCCAGAAGGTGGCGCCGGGCAAGCGCTTCTACTTCGTGGCCAATGAGAACTGCAATTGCAGCGAGTGCCCGTACATGAAGCTGAACACGCTGGAGAAGCTGCGGGATTGCCTGATGGCGCTGGCACCGCGCGTGGAGCTGCCCGAAGACACCGTGCGGCGCGCCCTGGCGCCGCTCGAGCGCATGCTGGCTCTGAAGTAAATGCCCCCCGCGCCGCTGGTCGATAGCTACGGCCGCCTCCACGACAACCTGCGCGTCAGCGTCACGGACCGCTGCAACATCCGCTGCTTCTACTGCATGCCGGAGCACGACGTGGAGTTCGTCAAGCGCGGCGAGATTCTGGATTTCGAGGAGATCGAGCGCTTCGTGCGCATCGCCGTCGGGCTGGGGATCGTCAAGGTGAGGGTCACCGGGGGCGAGCCGCTGGTGCGGCGCGACCTGCCGGAGCTGATCCGGCGCCTGGTGGCCATCCCCGGTATCCGCGACCTCGCCCTCACCACCAACGGCGTGCTGCTGCCGGGCCTGGCGGAGCCGCTGTACGAGGCCGGGCTGCGCCGCATCAACGTTCACCTCGACACCCTCGACCGCGAGCGGTTCATCCAAATCACGCGCCGCGACGAGATTGGCAAGGTCCTGGCGGGCCTGGATCTCTCGAAGCGCCTCGGCTATTCCATCAAGCTCAACGCGGTGGCGGTGAAAAACCTGGTGGAGCCCGATGTTGTGCCGCTGGCGCGCTACGCCCGCGAGAACGGATTTGAGGTGCGGTACATCGAGTTCATGCCGCTGGACGCGCAGAATCTATGGGACCGCGGCAAGGTGCTGCTGGCGGATGAGATCATCGAGACGCTCTCGAGAGAAATCGCGCCGCTGGAGCCGGTGCCCGATCCCGATCCGCGCGCGCCGGCCTCGGAGTACGCCTTTGCCGATGGCATCGGCCGGGTGGGATTCAT
>JBAWDI010000361.1:0-2092 GCA_049590695.1 Bryobacteraceae bacterium | reverse complement strand
GAACGGCCATTCGCGCGCGGCCTTGGCCACCAAGTCCCACGCCTGCGGCTCCCCGTCGCGCAAGCGCTGGAATGCGCTGCCCACGCCATACCACCCCGGCACGTTGAAGCGCGCCTGGCTCCAACTGAACACCCAGGGGATCGAACGTAAATCGTCGATGGATCGCCCTCCCGTGCGCCGTGCCGGGCGCGAACCGATATGGCTGCACTCGATGGCATCGAGGGGAGTGGCCTGCGAGAAGAATTCGACAAAGCCGTCGCTCTCGATGAGCTCCCGGTACACGCGCCGGCTGGTGAGCGCCGCGGCCTCGAACAGATCCTCGATCGCCGCGGGGACACGCGCCGGCTCCCGCTCCTGCTCCAGCGTCCACCGGGTCACGCCCGCCAGCAGGCGCTCCAGATGGGTTGCGGCCGTCAGGCGATTGGCGTACTTCTGCGCGATTACCTCGCCCTGTTCGGTGACGCGTATTTCCCCGTGCAGCGTGCCCGGCGCAAGCGATTCCAGGAATACGTGCGTCGGCCCGGCCCCGCGGCCGATGGTTCCGCCGCGGCCGTGAAAGAAGCGCAGCTCGATTCCCGCCTCCCTCGCCACGCCCGCCAGCCGTATCTGGGCCTTGCGCAGGTACCAGTGGCTGGCCAGGATGCCGCCATCCTTATTGCTGTCGCTGTAACCGATCATCACCTCCTGTAGCGGGTGCGGGCGCTTCTCTCGCTCCTGGAGGTAGCGTAGCGTTCGCATGGTCATGGAGTGCGCCAGGAAATCGGCCAGCACGCGGCCGCTGTTCTCCAGGTCCTCGATGGTCTCGAACAGAGGAGTGACCGGAATCTCGCAGACCAGCCCCTGCGGCGTGTTGCTTACCAGCCCCGCCTCCCGCGCCAGCAGATACACATTGAGCAGATCGGAGGCCGCATGCGTCATGCTCACGATGAACTGCCCGACCCCGCCGCTGCCGTGCTTTTCGCTCCATTCCCGCGCCAGCCGCAGGACCGACACGCTAGCCTCCGCCTCCGGGGGAAGCGCCGCCGAGGAGACCGCGAACGGGCGCGGAGATCCCAGCTCCCGGTCGATCAGTTCTCGTTTCCGGTGTTCCGGCCAATTGAGGTAGTCCGCCCCATCCATGCCCGCGATGGTCAGCAGTTGCCCGATCGCAAGGCCGTGGAAGGCGCTGTTCTGCCGCATATCGAGGGCCGCTCCGTGGAATCCATATACCGCCGCGAGCCGCTCGACGGGCGCCACTTCCGCCACGGCGATGGCGTCCGCGCCAGCCTGGTGGAGCGTATCCGCCAGGAATTCGAGATCGTTCTCGAGTTCCTCCACGCGGCCATAGCTCCATTCCATCGGCCGCGGCTCGCCCGGCTCCGGAACTCGGGCCAGCATCAGGTGGACCCACTGCCGCCACGGTTCGCTGGGGTACTGGCGGAGTATCCGCTGGGCCCGCTCGCCGAGCATCGCCGAGCAAGACGAAATGCGTTCGTAAAGTCCGCCCGGCGCCGTTTGCATCGAATCGGAGAGGCTCAGGCCGCCGGCGAGCTTCTGCAAGTGTTGCCGAAGCACCGCCAGCGCCTGTGCGTGCAAGGCTTCGAGGGCGTGGCGCGTGGTTTCGGCGGTCACCAGCGGATGGCCGTCGCGGTCGCCGCCCACCCAGCTCCCGAACGTCAATCGCGGCTCGGCCGGCGCCAACGTTCCCGGAAACGCCCATTCCCAGGACCCCCGGAAGCGTTCCGAGAGTAACTGCAAAACGTCGGGAAACACGTTCGCGACGTAATGCAGCATGTTGCCGATTTCCGATTCCACCCCGGGACGCTCCACCAGGATCTCGCCCGTTCGCCACAGACGTTCCAGGCTGGTCTCGATCCGCTGCCGCAATGCCTCCTGTTCCATGGGAGTCTTGGTCGGGTTCTCGCGCTCCACCAGCATGAGGTAGATTTCACGGTGGCGCTCCAGCACGGAAGCCCGCTTGGATTCCGTCGGGTGCGCCGTGAGCACGGGCTGAACGTGAATCGACCGCATGGCGCGGCGCACGTCGGCATCGGTAAAGGACGCCTCGCGCAGCAGCCGCAGTTGCGAGGGCCAGGTGCCCGGCTCGCTGGCC
>JBAWDI010000360.1:0-1539 GCA_049590695.1 Bryobacteraceae bacterium | reverse complement strand
GCACGTCAGTCTGCCGGAAATCTGCAATTGCCGCGGGCCCCAAATCAGGTTGCTGGTGTTGGTCGCCGACAGGTACGGGGTCGAAGTATAGGGAACGAAACAAGCGTTGGCGTGGCCCGCGCAGAGGCCGGAACCGGCCGCGGCATACGAGAACGCCGTGGTGCTCACGCTGGAGACATTCGTGTGGTTGAACAGGTTGAAGGCTTCGCCGATGAGCGACAGCTTCACCCGTTCGCCGAGGGCGAACTGCCGTCCGATCCGGAAGTCCACGTCGTGAAAACCGGGAGCGGTGGAGGAATTACGCGGCAGCCAACCCGCGCGGCCCTGGGTAGCGCCGGCGTAACTTACGCCGCCGGTAACGCCGCCATCCAGCGGGCTGGGAGCGCCCGTGATATACGGTGTCACCGGCTGGCCGGTGGCCATGGTCACGATGGTGGAGAACGCCCAGCCATCCAGAATCATCCGGGCGGCCTGGTTCGCGACACCCTTGGCGGAGGGCATCCATACGGCGTTGGCCACGAACCGCTGGCGCTGGTCGAGATCCGAAAGCCCGTATTCGAGCTTGCGATTATAGGGATCGACCGGATAATCGGTGCCATTGAAGGTGCCGTATGATCCCGCCACCTGGGCGCCGTCGAGCGCCTTGCTGAACGTGTAGTTCGCGGTGAATTCCAGGCCGTGGCGCATGGGCCGGCGCAGAGTGAGGACCATCTAGTTGTACCAGGCATTCACATCGCTGGTGCCGATGAAGACTTCGCCGGTATTGGTGTTGATGCGCGTGGTATAGAAGGGAACGGTGTAGGTCTGGGTGGTGGCGCCGCTGGAGTTCAGGATGTCGTAGCTCTTGGTGGTCGTGGAGGGGGCCAGGTTGGAATCCCAGAAGATCGGCAAATTCAGGCTCCGGCTCACCACGTAACCGATGGAGGCGGTGAGCGCGCCGGGCAGCGCGTGTTCTAGGGTGACTTCGCCCTCATGGCTTCGCGGATTGACCCAGTCGGGGGACATGCCGCGCGTTACCTGGGTGGCGGAGGGCGGGGTGAAAGTGATCACTTGCGGCGTCAAGGCGCCGGTGAAGGGCGCAGCCGGCGTCGGGCCGGGCGGGGCCCAGATGACGTTGGGGAACGTCAGGGCCGGGCAGGCGCTCGGGGATGCGCAATTGAAGGTCTGCTGAATCACGCCATTTTCCGCGCGCGTGGCGTAGTAGGTGGTGTTGGTGGTCTTGGCGAAAAACAGGCCGTAACCGATGCGCAGCACGGTTTGCGGCGCGATCTGCCAGGCGGCCCCCAGACGGGGCGCGAACTGGTCCTTGGGGATGTTGATCGTAGAGGTATACAGCGTGGTCAGCGACGTCAGCGTATTCGGCATCGGCGGCTGCGGGATGGTAGAGACGTCATAGCGCAGGCCCATGTTCAGCGTCAGCTTGGAACTCGCCTTCCAACTGTCTTCGAAAAACGCGGCGTAATCGTTGTTGTAAAAATCGTCCCTGCCAACGTGTGTGACGGGGTCGTTGACCTGCGTGAAGGTGGCCCAGTGCTTGCC
>JBAWDI010000359.1:0-7657 GCA_049590695.1 Bryobacteraceae bacterium | reverse complement strand
CCGCCGCGCCGCCGCGAAGCCCGCCGCCACGCGCGCCGCGAAGTAGACCGGGTTGAGCCAGAGCAAGCTCCAGGGAAACAGCTTGATGGCCAGCAGCAGCCGGTTGCGCTCGATCAGTTCCAGCCGCCGCACTGAATCTTTCCCCAGCGTCGAGCCCCGGTGGTGCCGCACCACGGCCCGCGGCGTGTACACGCACTTCCAGCCGGCGATGCGCGCGCGCAGCCCCAGTTCGGCGTCGTCGCCGTAGGCGAAAAAATCTTCGTCGAATCCGCCAATCCGCTCCAGCATTCGCTTGCGGTACATGGCCGCGCAACCGTCCGGCCACAGCACTTCCTCTTCGCGGTCGTACTGGCCGCGATCCTCTGTACCGCTGCCCCGCCCGCGATTCTGTCCATCGGGGAATATCAGGTGCCCCACTTTGTCGATGCGCCCCGGGTCCTCCCACACCAGCACTTTGCTGGCGGCCATACCCACGTCCGCCCGCCCCGAACAGGCGCGCTCGAGCGCGGCCAGCCAGCCCGGCTCGGCTTCCGCGTCGTTGTTGAGCAACGCGATGAATTCGCCGCGCGCCGCCGCGATGCCCTGGTTGTTGGCCGCGCAGAACCCCCGGTTTTCCGGATTGCGGATCACCCGCCGGCCGAACTCCCGTTCCGCCATCTCCGCCGAGCCGTCGGTGGAGCCGTTATCCACCACGATGGTTTCAAACTCCACGCCCGTCTGCCGCGCCAGCGACGCCAGGCAGGCGCGCAGAAGCTCCTTCCGGTTCCAATTCACCACCACAACGGAGATCAACCGATTATGCTAGCAGGAAGCGATCAGCTATCAGCTTTCAGCTTTCAGCCAAGGCAACGACTGGCGCCGCGGTTGGTTTAGCTGAAAGCTGAAAGCTGATCGCTGAAAGCTATGTTGTAATATAGGTTTAAAGGGCGGAAGACCACCTGTATGACCTCCATTGGCGAGACCCTGCGCCGCGAACGCTTGAAGCGCAACCTCGAACTGGGACAGATCGCCGAAGAACTCAAAATCTCGTCGAGATTCCTGGAAGCCATTGAAGCGGGACAACTCGACAAGCTCCCGGGCGGCGTTTTCACCAGGAGCTTCATCGTCCAGTACGCCCGCCTGCTGGGTCTCGACGAAGAAAAAATCGCCGGCGAATTGCAGCGCACACTCGAGCCGGCGCCGGAGATTCCCGCGTCCGTCGAAGCGCCCAAACCCGCGGATTCCGCGATCCACGTGCCGCGCGTCGAGGAGTGGCAGGGGGTCGGCGGAGGCCGCTTCCGCTGGTCGTCGCCGCTCTCCGCCGCGGCGCTCGTGGTGGCGGCCATGCTGGTGTGCTCGGTTCTGTACACCTGGTGGCAGTACACGCGCCGTCCGGCGCCCGCGCATGAAAGCCCGCCCGTTGTGGCCGTTCAACCAGCGCCACAGCCGGCTCCGGTGGAGCAACCCCCATCGCCGGCGAATCAGCCTTCCACGGCTCCCAGTGGAACTCAGCCACCGTCCGGTGCTCCCGTTGCCGCCCCTTCGGCGGAGCAGCCCGCGCCTCCGGGCCCACAGGGCACCCCGGCGCCGGGCCCAGGGGGCACCCCGCCACCCGTTCCCGCGGCCGGCGCTTCCGCATCGACTCCCAATGCGGCTGTGCGTGTGGAGCTGACCGCCGACGAACCCGTGTGGGTGCTGGCGCGGAGCGACGGCAAGTATCTGTTCTCGGGCACTCTGGGCGCCAAGGAAAGCCGCACCATCGAGGCCGCCAGCACCGTGCTTCTGCGGCTGGGCAACGCGGGCGGCGTCACCATTACGCTGAATGGAAAACCCGTCGGCCCAGTGGGTCCCAAGGGACAGGTGCGGACGGTTCAGTTCACCTCGGGCGGGTTCGAAATTGTACCCGTGGCCAAGCCTCCCGCGCCCCTCGATCCCCTGTGACGGCGCACCGCCGCTCTCTGCCGCTTGCGCTCCAGAGTCAGCAATTCGCGCCGGCGCCGATTCTTGACGCCCTCGTCCACCTTGTGCCAGAACTTGCCGAAGTAGCTGAACGCGGAGAGCATCGCGAAGAACACCACGCCCCACATGAGGAACATGCCCGGCCGCCGCAGCTCCGGGTGGCGCACGCTCAGCAGCATGCAGGAGATGGCCACCACCTGGGAGAGCATCTTGGTTTTGCCCAGGTCGCTGGCCTTGATGGTGTAGCCTTCGGCGGCGGCGATGGCCCGCAACCCCGAGACCGCGAATTCGCGCCCGATAATCAGAATGGCCATCCATCCCGGCAGCGCGCGCACCTGCACCAGTGAGATCAGCGCGGCCGATACCAGCAGCTTATCGGCGATGGGGTCGAGCAGCGTCCCGATGGTGGTGACCTGTTTCCAGCGCCGCGCCAGATACCCGTCCAGCAGGTCCGTGGCGGCGGCCGATAGAAAAATCGCCAGCGCCAGCCACTCGTTGGTCACCGTGAAAGTTCCCAGACGGAAGCCGACATCCTGCTCGACGAGCGCCGCGACCAGCAGTGGCACGAAAAAGATCCGGAGAATCGTCAGCACGTTGGGAATCATGGCCCAAACCAACTATAATCCGAGGCGATGCCCCACAACAACTGGCGAGTTCTCATTCTCGGTTCCAAAGGCACTCTCGGCGGCCAGCTCATGAAGTTGTATCCCGAAGCCATCGGCTGGGACCGCGAAGACATCGACGTCCTCGATTCTCCTTCGCTGCGGGCCAAAATCGGCTCGCTCGGCTTCACCCCCGACGCCATCGTGAATTGCGTCGCCTTCAACGACGTAGATGGCGCCGAAGGCCGCCCCGATCGGGCCTTCGCCCTCAATGCCGATTTCGCCGGCGAGTTGGCGGGGTACGCCAAAGGCATCGGCGTCCCGCTGGTCCACTACAGCACCAACTACGTGTTTGACGGCGTCCACGGCGAATACGCCGAAGCCGACGCGCCGGCGCCGCTCTCCGTATACGGACGCTCCAAATTGCGCGGCGAGCAATTGGCCGCGGCCAGCGGCGCCTGGTGTTACGTCGTCCGCACCGCGGTGATCTTCGGCCCCAAGGGCGCGAGCGACCTTTCCAAAAAGAGCTTCGTCGACATCATGCTGGATCTGTCCGCAAAAAGGGATACGCTGCAAGTGGTTTCCGACGAGATCAACAGCCTGACGTACGCGCCGGATCTGGCGGCCGGCACGCACCGTTTGCTCGCCGCGTTGCCGCCGCCCGGCATCTATCACCTCACCAACAGCGGCGGCGCAAGCTGGTTCGATTTCGCCCGGGAGATCTTCCGCATCGCGGGAAAGAACGTGACCGTGCTTCCCGTACCCTCGTCCCATTTCCCGCGCAAGGCGGCGCGTCCGCCCCGGGCAATTCTTCTCAATACGAAACTGCCGCCCCTGCGCGCATGGACGGCCGCGCTCGCCGAGTTCCTTGGGGCCGCTACCCCGACCGCGTGATTTCTTCCCCGGCCGCAGGGGGGGCGAGAGACCCGGGGGGACCCCCTCGCCCCTACAAAGGCGCGGTGTAGGGGCCGGGCGGCCCAGAGGGCACCCCGCGGCCCTTGGCGCTACTGGTCTGCGGCGCAAATGACGCACCGTATCCAACGCGCCGTGGAGCAGGCGTTTCGCCTGCCATGCCGGTATTCCTACCGGCATTCCCCGAAGAACGTCGGCACGGACGCCGACGTGGCAACCTAAAAGGTCGCTCCACGAGTCGAGCGCGACGATCAGCGCGGAGAGGATCAGGCGCATTTCTTGCGCCGCGCTACACTACGTCCCCAACCGGGCCAGCGGGACGGATGGAATGAAGGCCTCGATTTGCTCGAATAGCTCCTCCAATCGAATCGGTTTCCCGATGTAGCCGTCCATCCCCGCGGCCAGGCAACGCTCCCGATCGCCTTTCATGGCGCGGGCCGTCAGGGCCAGAATCGGAATGTGCCGGCCCGTGCCTTTCTCCCCCTCGCGCACGGCGGCGGTGGCCTCGAATCCCCCCATGACAGGCATCTGCACATCCATCAGGACCAGGTCGAAGTCCGCTTCCTTGAGTTTCTCCAACGCCTCGCGCCCGTTGCCGGCAGTCTGCACGTTTTGCCCGCGCTTTTCCAACAGCCGGACAACCAGCTTTTGGTTCACCGGGTTATCCTCGGCCAAGAGGATGCGAAGTCCCCTGAGACGCTGCTGCAAGGGCTGATGGATGCTTGGCTGTGCTGGTGGGGCCACGGCCTCTGGTTCACTTCCCACGGCTTGTAGGATCGCGTCCAGCAACTCCGACTGTCCAATCGGCTTGATGAGGTACCGAGCTACCCCGAGCTCCCGGCATCGAGCGGCGTCGCCGGTCTGGCCCGCCGAAGTCAACATCATAATGATGGCCCCGGCCAGCCCTGGGTTCCGCCGGATCTGCTCCACCAAGGCAAACCCATCCATCTCCGGCATGTTGGCGTCAACCAAAACCAGGGGAAACGGAAGGCCCGCGTCCAGCGCCTTTTCGAGCTGGCTCATGGCTTCCCGGGCGCTCTCCGCCAGCACCGGCTTCAAACGCCAGGCAGCAAGCATCTCTTCCAGAATGCGCCGGTTCGTGAAGTTGTCGTCCACAACCAATACCGGCAAGCCCGCCAGGTCTGCCGGCTCCGGCTTAGCCCGCTTCGTTTGATCTCCTTTCCCCAACCACACCGTGAAGTGAAACGCCGCGCCTTTTCCAAGTGTGCTCTCGAGCCAGAGACGGCCGCCCATCATTTCCACCAACCGGCGGGAAATGGTCAGCCCCAAGCCGGTGCCGCCGTAACGGCGCGTGGTCGAGTTGTCCGCCTGGACAAAGGCGTCGAAGATCCCCGTCTGGCTCTCCACCGAGATGCCGATTCCCGTGTCCTGGACCCTGAAGTGGAGGCATGCCCGCCCCTCTTCTTCCGACTCGCGCTCCACCCGCACGTTCACCTCGCCGTGCTCGGTGAACTTGATGGCATTCCCAACCAGGTTCACCAGGATCTGGCGAAGCACACCCGGATCGCCCACCAGAGTCTCCGGCACGTCCGGCCTCACCTGATAGTTGAGTTCGAGGCCCTTTTCATGCGCGCGCAATGCCAGGGTCTTCAAGGTGGGCTCCAAGGTGTCCCGCAGGCTGAATTCGATCGACTCCAGCTCCAGTTTTCCCGCCTCGATCTTGGAGAAGTCGAGGATGGTATTGATGAGTTCCAGCAGAGAATCCGCGGAGCTTCTGACCATGCCGAGATACTCGCGCTGCTCGTGGCTGAGCTGCGTGTCGAGCGCCAGCGCGGTCATGCCCAGAATGCCGTTCATGGGAGTCCGGATTTCGTGGCTCATGTTGGCCAGAAACTCGCTCTTGGCCCGGCTGGCGGCTTCCGCCCGATCCTTCTCCAATCCCAGATCTTTCATCATCCGCGCGATGCGCTCCTCGGCCTGCCTGCGCTCGGTAATGTCCTGAGCAATGCCATCCATCCGGATCGGTTTCTTCTCTGCGTCGTGTACTAAGTGCCCGCGACCCAGGATATTGCGGACGCTGCCGTCAGGCAGGGTGGCGCGAAACTCCAGGTCGGACGGTTCTTCCCCTGCTAGACAGGCGCTGAGCCATTTTTGCATGGCGACCCGGTCATCCGGGTGGAGCAGACCCAGAAGCGTCTCACGGGACGGGACGAAGGTATCCGGCGAGACTCCATGAAGACGATATGTTTCGGGCGTCCACGTAAGTGCGCCGGTCGCCAGATCCCAGCTCCAACTGCCGACCTGGGCAATGCGCTGCGATTCGGACAGAATGTATTCTTTCGCTCGTAACTCCTCCTCCGCTTTGGCGCGGCCGGCCAGCTCCTGCTCCAGTTTCGTGTTGGAACCTGCCAACTCCCCGGTCCGCCGGAGCAGCGCCTCCTCGGCGACGGCTTGCTTGATCACCCGAGCCACGGTACTCCCGAGTCCGTCCAGCATGGCATCTTCATCGGCCAGGATCGGATGTTTAGCGAACAGGGCTAGAACGCCCAGGGTCTCTTCCCCCGGCGCTCGGAGCTGGTATCCAGCGAACGACGCCAGTCCAAGCTCGCGGGCCCAGGCACGATCGTGAACACGCGGATCGTTCTGGACATCGTTGCTGACGAACTTGGGATCTTCCTCCGATGCGAGGCGTCCGATCTTGTAACACCCGAACGGAACACGCCGGTGGCCGGGGCCGTCGATGTGGGTGTAGCGGCCCGAACTCGTCACTAAATGCAAACACCGTTCACGGTAGCGGCAGACGTGCGGCCCCTCGTGGACCTCGGCATGGGGGCAGCCCCGTTCGCACAGATCACCGGGCCGGATCAACCAGATGCGACAGAAATCGGCGTCGAACAGGCGGACGATGGCGTCGGTAACCTTCCGGAGTTTGTCCTCCAGCGGAGCCGGGGCCAGGAGCGACTGCTGAAGCCGGCTGACGCCCCGCTGGCCCATGAGCGTCTTTTCGATGCGCGCCTCGGCCTGTTTCTGGGCCGTGATGTCGCGCACGGTGGCCTCGAGAAATGTCTGGCCGGCCATCTCGATTCTGGTAATCAGCACAGTGGTGGGGAAATCCGAGCCGTCCAGCCGCCGGTGGGTCCATTCGAAGAACAGGGAACCCGAGCGCAGGGCCGTCTCTATCGCTTCCCGGGCCTTGTCCGCCGAGGGGCGGCCGTCGGGCTGCCGTTCGGGGGATACATCCCACGGACCCAGCGCGGTGAATTCCGCGGCATCCCTGGCACCGAACATCTCCAACGCCGCCGGATTGCCCGAGGTGAACTTCCAAAAAGGCGGGGAAATGGTCATCATGGCGTCCTGCGAGCCATCGAACAACAGGCGGTGCCGTGCTTCGCTCTCCAGCAGGGCATCCTCCTGCTGTTTGCGCACCAGGGCCACACCGATGCTGGCGCTGATCCCCTCGAAGAAGTGGATCTGCTCCAGTGTGAAACGGTCCTGCTTCCGGTCGTTGAGCTGCAGCAGGCCCGCGATGCCGCGGTTTACGCGAATGGGAATGAGCGCCAGCGAACGATACCCTTGATGAATACATTCGTTGCGCGGATGGAGCCTCGCGTCCTGGCCGGCCGGAACATCCAGCAACGGCAGCGAGTTGTTGGTCCAAAAACTTCCGTCCTTGCTGAAAAGCGGGTTCGCCGGATCTGTCTGCCCGGAGAGCACCAGGCCGCAGGCGCACTCCAAGCTGATGTTGCCATTCTCATCCCTCAGAGGGGCGCCGTTCTCATCCCGGCCAATCAGCGTATTCTCGGTAAGCAGAAAATCGGAGGCAAATCCGTTCTGGACAAAGTAGGGGAAGTCATCGCCGCTTCGCAGTCGAATCCCCACCGCGTCGAAGCCCGTTTCCAGCTTGATGGCCGCCAGGATTCGTGTGATCGCATGGCGTACGCCAAGAGGCTCATTCAGAATACCCAGGATTTCAGCGGAAAGATGTTGGTAATGTTCCGCCCGGTTGCGCTCCGTGATGTCCCGGCAAATCGTCGCCATGGCGATCCGGCGGTTCGTCCCCCGCTCGGTAATGAAGAATATGGATTGCCACATGGGGATGGGCGGGCCGGTCTTATGGTGCTTGAATCGCGTTTCCCCCTCCCACCGGCCGTCCCGCGCGACCGCTGGCAAGACCCGCTCGCGGAACCACTCCCGGTCTTCATCCATGAAGTAGTCAAACACGCTAACGGCCATCGGCTCATCTT
>JBAWDI010000358.1:0-5743 GCA_049590695.1 Bryobacteraceae bacterium | reverse complement strand
ACAGGTGCCTCCCACAGTTTTAGAACTTGACCCTTTGGAACCATGCGCTGCTCCGGAGCAGGGTAATGCGACCGGGCCCAGACATCGGTTTGAAACGAAGCTTTCACATTACCTGCACTCGGGAGTGGAACGGCAGGCAAGAGTCTTGGGCATCAGGCCAGCTGCGTTGTGCCGGCTGTTGGCAGAGAAGGCCAGGCCCGAGGAAGCCGCTTTGCTCCGGTATGTGACGTGCATGGTTTCGTATTTGGTGGGCTGTGCCTTTGGGCGATGGGACATTAGGCTGGCGATTCGCAAGAGTTCAGTAGCGGCGGCAGTGGCGGATCCGTTTGGCGAATTGCCTGTTTGTTCATTTGGCGTGCTGAAGGGCGCAGAAGGTCTACCTCTGGCTGAGGGGGAGTACGAGCGGCTCAGAGCCGCGGGGCTGTGGGATTACCCTATTGACCTTCCATGGGACGGCATTTTGGTAGATGATCCGAGTGAGAGCCGCGATATCGAGAACTCTGTTAGGCGAGTGTTGGATGTAATATGGTGCGAAGGAATGCGGGCTATCGAAGGGGAGGTGTGCGGGGTCCTTGGCACTCAATCGCTTCGCGAGTATTTTCGTAAGCCGGGCGGATTCTTTGCGGATCATCTAAAGCGCTACTGTAAGAGCCGGAGGCATGCTCCAATTTATTGGCGCCTGTCATCGTCATCGGGCGGGTATTCCATTTGGCTTTACTATCATCGGCTGGGCCGCGATACGTTGTGGCGGGTTTTGAACGACTTTGTGAAGCCGAGGCTGGCGCGGGAGGTGCGCCGTCTTTCAGGCCTGCGTGATGGACCTGGAGAGGCGCCATCGCCCAGCCAGCGCCGCGCGATGCAGGAGCAGGAGGCGTTCGTCGCGGAACTCTTGGCGTTTCGGGACGAAATCGAGAGGATTGCACCGGTGTGGGATCCGAACCTGAACGATGGGGTGCTCCTGAACTTCGCACCGCTATGGAAGCTGGTTCCGCAGCTTCCTGCGTGGCAGCGAGAACTTCGCGACTGTTGGCAGAGGCTCTGCGAGGGCGAGTACGAGTGGGCGCATCTCGCGATGCACCTTTGGCCAGAACGCGTGGTTCCGAAGTGCGCGAGTGATCGGAGCATGGCGATCGCGCACGGGCTGGGAGAGCAGTTCTGGGAGGAGCAGGCTGACGGGCAATGGCGACCTAAGAAACGCACCGCATCGGAAATTGCTGAGTTGGTCCAGGAGCGCTCCTCAAATGTGGTCAAGGCCTCATTGGAGAAGCTGATGGCCCAGACGTCGGGGTCGCCTACCGGAAGGCGTGGAAAGGGCAGCACCCGGAGGAATGCATGAACCGATTAGGCCAGCACGTGGTTCGACAGCTTGAACGTCATCTCGCGGAACGGCGAGTCGTGGTGTGGTATGACCCGCGGCGAGAATGGGAGGGTGCTTTCCAGGATTTCACACAGGAGCGTAGACTTCTGTTGGAAATCCCCTCGGGCGAGTTGGCCACTTTGACTGTCGGTGCCGCAATAGCTCATTTTGGACGTTTTGATGGTTCCGTCATCGCGCTGCGCGTTCTTTCCGAATGCGTCGCCTCTGCCGATACACCACAACCGCTTGTTTTATACCTCCCCGGCCAGGCGCCGGACGAGGAGAATTCTATACTCATGGAGCTTGAACTTGGCGGCAAGCGTTGGGTGCCTCAGCTCAAGCGCCTCGCGCGGGATGTGCTGAAGCCGTTCTACGTTGATGGCAAGATCGACGAGTTGCTCGGCATGATCTCGCTGAGCTATAACGATGTCGTTGGCTGGCTGGAACAGGCTGAAGAACAAGCTGCCGGCTTCGGGTCTATGCTGAAGCTGGTCTTTCCGGGTTTCGAGTCGAGCGAAAGACTCCTCGCGGAGTGGCTCGCCACTGATGGCCGCGACTCCGTCATCAACGAGAAGAACGCCGCACCGGAGCTATGGGCGCACCTGGCTCACCGGCTTGGTCTCAAGCTGCCGGATTCACTTTCGCTCGCCGAGGCTCGGAATCAGTGCTGGCGTTACTTGCTTGTGAACGAATTCCGATCTGACCTGCTTGGCCCGGTACCCAAGGCGCTGTCCATGCTTCCCACGCCAACGACGGACGCACAACTGAAGGGCGTCCGCGAAGTGCTGAACGCGATTCGCCGGGACCACGCCGATGAGTACATTGCGGCTGCGGACAAGGTCGAATCGGAACTGCAGATTCGCCAAGCCGCGGTGCCCGGGGCGGAGCTCGGGGCTGTTGACACGTTCCGGTTCGAGGAGCAGGCGCTGTTGGCATGGTGCGACCGTTTATTGATACAGGGTCGATATGATGAGGTCCGCGGGATCTGTCGGGCCCGTGGGAGCAGCTTCTGGGTGGATCAGGGATTAGCTCGGAAGCTGCAATGGTCGGCCTGTGGGCAGGCAGCCGAGCTTGGCGACGAAGTTCAGCGCGTGGACAAGCAGCTCTCTGCTTTCACCGGCAAGCCGTCCCAGTGGGTAGATTCGTATGTTGCGCCAAACGGCTGGTGGGACATGGATCAGATCCATCGCCAACTCGATACGTTAATTGCGAAGTTGGAGGAGGAGCCTGAGATCAGCGCTTCTCTGGCACTGATTCGCGACAAGTACGAGGCCGTGCTTCAAAAGATGGCGGCCGGTTTCACGACGGCCATCCAGCAAGCTGGATGGCAACTGGATGGCGTGACGCCGCAGACCTCGGTCTATGCGCAGAACGTAGGCTCAACCGGCGGCCCGACAGCCTACTTCCTGGTGGATGCAATGCGATTCGAGATGGGCCGAGAGCTGGCGAGTCTGCTCGCGGGCGCCGCCGCAGTACAGGTGTCTCCGGCCGCTGCCGCCCTCCCGACAATCACAAAGATCGGAATGGCGGCTCTGCTGCCAGGTTCATCGGGGAGCTTTACAGTCGCCGAAGAGAAGGGCAAGCTCGGCGCCCGGGTCGACGGCAGCTTCTTGCCCGACTGGTCCTCCCGCAAGAAGTACTGGAAGGCGAGAGTGCCGGACCTGGTGGAATTGGAACTCGGTGACGTCCTCGGCTGGACAGCTCGCAAGTTGCAGACCAGGGTGGCGAATGCTCCACTGATTCTGGTCCGGTCCGGCGAAATCGATGAACTGGGTGAATCGGGGCAGAACCATATTGCGCGGCAAGTCATGGCCACGGTCCTCGGGAACCTGGTTCGAGCGATACGCAAGCTGTCGACGGCCGGCGTCGCACGGTTTGTTTTGGCCGCCGACCACGGTTTTCAGTTTCTGGATGAGAAGGGCGACGAGATGAAGACCGAGAACCCAGGCGGGGACACGGTGGAGTTGCACCGCCGATGCTGGATAGGCCGCGGGGGGCAGAATCCGCCGGGAACCGTTCGGGTGACCGGAGCGGAGCTTGGTTACGACGCCTCTCTAGAGTTTGTTTTCCCCACTGGCCTCGGCGTCTTCAAGGCGGGGGGCGGTTTGGCCTACCACCATGGCGGACTGAGCCTCCAGGAGCTGGTAGTTCCAGTAGTTACGGTGCGGGTGGAGAAGGCAGCGGGCGATCAGACACCGGTGCGCAGGGTGAGAGTCATCGGAACGCCGGGCGCTCTCACAACCAGAACCCTCGGTGTCAAAATCGCGCTCGAGGGTGGGGATCTCTTTGAGACCGGGGAACCTGTGGAGGTCCGTCCCGTCCTGGTGGCAGCAAACCGGGAGGTGGGCAAAGCCGGTTTGGCCGTAGGCACAGATCTCGACCCAAAGACCCATTGCTTGCGGTTGGCGCCAGGGCAGGAGATTCTGGTGGGGCTGCTGCTGGAGGTGGAGGATGTCAAAGCGGTGAAGGTGGCGGTGCTCGATCCGAACACAGGTGTGGTGCTTGGCGAGTCCGACGAAATCACGGTAAAGCTAGGATTGTAGACGATGAGCCCGATACCGGAACGAGACACGCTCGATGACAAGTTGAACCGGGTGTTTGCCGGCAAGGTGGTCCGCAAGGATCTGGTGCGGAAGGTGAAGGTGGGCGCGAACGTCCCCGTCTTCGTCCTGGAATACCTTCTCGGGAAGTACTGCGCTTCCTCCGACGAGACGGCAATTCAGATGGGGCTCCAGGTGGTGAACGAGACGCTGGCGAACAACTACATCCGACCCGACGAATCGATGAAGGCGCAGAGCCGTGTTAAGGAGAAGGGAAAATACACCTTCATCGACAAGGTGAAAGTCCGGCTGGTGGATTCGCAGTACTGGGCTTCCGCGGTCAACTTCGGTAACGATTGGATCCACATCCCCGACAACTACGTGCGTGACTATGAACGCCTTCTCACTGGCGGCATCTGGGCGCAGATCGACATGCGCTTCGAGTACGACGATGAGAACAAGGGCAAGAACCCGTTTTGGATCGATCGGCTGACGCCGATTCAGCTTGCCACTTTTGACCTCGAAGAATACCGGCGGCTGCGGGCCGAGTTCGACTCGGGTGAATGGCTCGACGTGGTGATGCGGAGCATGGGGTACGAGCCAGGGCAGCTATCCCGCCGGCTTAAGCTCCTGTTCGCGGTGCGCCTGATCCCCCTGACTGAACGGAACTACAACCTGGTGGAACTGGGTCCACGAGGGACGGGCAAGACCTATGTGATCCAGGAGATCTCGCCCTACGCGGCGCTGCTCACCGGCCCCACGACGGTGGCTAACCTCTTCGGACACATGAGCGGCCGGCAGAAGGGCATGGTGATGATCTGGGACGTTGTTGGGTTCGACGAGGTTGCCGATCTCCAGAAGATGCCCAAGGAAGTCATCACGACGATGAAGACCTATTGCGAGTCGGGCACCTTCCAGCGGGGCCAGGAAGAGGCCCGGGGATATGCCTCGATATCGATGTTTGGCAACACGAACCAGCCGATTGACGTGATGGTGCAAACGGGGCACCTGTTCGCACCGATGCCGGATGTCATTCGTAACGACATGGCCTTCATCGACCGGTTGCACTACTACCTCCCAGGCTGGGAGATCCCGAAAATGCACAATGCGAACTTCACCGACCACTACGGTTTCGTGGTCGACTACTTCGCCGAAGCACTGAAGGACCTCCGGAAGCACAATTTCACCGAGGTCATTGATCACCACTTTGCGCTTGGGCCGCACCTGAATGCTCGCGACCGCAAAGCAGTGCGCCGCACCGTATCCGGGCTCATCAAGATTTTGTATCCACACGGCGAATTGACGCGCGATGAGTTGGCAGAGCTCCTGGAGTTCGCGATGGAGGGGCGCCGCCGGGTGAAGGAGCAGCTGAAGAAGATGGGCTCCTTCGAGTACTACCAGACTTCCTTCAGCTACACCCTCAACGAAACCGGCGAAGAACGGCACGTAGGTGTACCCGAACAGGGCGGGCGGGACCTCATCGCGCCGGATCCGTTGCCACCGGGCAGCGTCTATACGGCATCCGTGAGCGGCGACGGGACGGTGGGCCTTTTCCGATTGGAGGTCAGCACATCTGGCGGCACCGGCAAGTTGAAGCTGTCTGGCGGCATCGCCGGCCAAATGAAGGAGTCTATCCAGCGCGCCTTCAACTACCTCCGCACCCACATGAACGATTACGGCGTCGGCGCGGAGGTCGACCACATGGACTTCTACGTGGAGGGGATCGATCTCCTCAATAACCGCCAGGATTGTGAACTTGGGGTTGCGATGTTTGCGGCCTGCTTCTCGGCGATTCGGAGGTCGCCGGTGCAGGCCGGGTTGTTGATCCTCGGCGATCTGAGCATAC
>JBAWDI010000357.1:0-3253 GCA_049590695.1 Bryobacteraceae bacterium | reverse complement strand
CGCCAGCGCCACGCGCTTCTGCTCCGCCCGCGGCCCGCTGGCCAGCCGTCCCAGCAGGGTCACCACCGCGCCCACCGAGCAGAGGGCCAGTATCAGCAAAACCACTGGACGGCGAAGGAACGCGCCTGACGGCATAGATCTCCTGTATTATCCGATACGCGCGCGCCCGGCGAAACGTTCCGGCGTTGCGCCCGCCTCCGTCCATCTGCGAAACTGACGTTTCATGCCGTTGAAGCCCCTGTTGGCGCTCCTGGTCTTTGCCCCGTTGGCATCTCCGCAGAGTCTGCCCGCCAAGGAGACGTTGTACTACACCGTCGAGTGGCGGCTGATCACGGCGGGGAAAGCCAAGCTCGAGTGGACCCCCGAACAGCGGCCTCGCACGGGGGCGGAAGTCCATCTGCACCTGGAATCGGTCGGGCTGGTGTCCAAGTTCTTCAAAGTGGAAGACGATTACAGCGCCAACCTCAACGCGGCGCTATGCGGGCAATCCGTGCAGATGACCACCAACGAGGGCAGCCGGCATCGCGAAACCAAAGTTACCTTCGATTCCGCCAGCCGCAAGGCCAGTTACCTGGAGCGCGACCGCGCGAAGAATACGGTGATCGCGGCGCACGACATCGACACGCCGCCGTGCGTACACGATATCATTGGAGGGCTTTACTTTCTGCGCACCTTGACCCTCGATCCCGGCCAGAGCATCGAGGTGCCGGTCAGCGATGGGAAAAAGAGCGTCATGGCGAAAGTGGAGGCGCAACAGCGCGAGGACGTGAAGACGCCCCAAGGCGCGTTCAAGACCATCCGCTACGAGATCTACGTCTTTAACGACGTGCTTTACCGCCGCCCGGCGCATCTCTACGTCTGGCTGACGGACGACCGGCGCAAACTTCCGGTGCGGGTGCAAGTGCGCATGCAATTCGCCATCGGAACGATCACGCTGCTGCTGGAAAAGGTGGAGTGAGGGAAAAAGGGGTCAGACGCATTTCTTGCCACGCCCGCAAAAATGCATCTGACCCCTTTTTCTACCGTCTGCCGCCGGTTGTGCTGCCGATGGCGAGGCAGTTGCCGGCCTCCCATGAGCTGCTGTTCTGCCCCCACTCGAAGCACGTCATTCCATGCGGGATCAGGTTGTTGAAGTCGAACTGGATCCCATTCAGATTGATGATGTTGCTGCTGATCAGGTTGGCCGAGAATACGAAAGTGTCGGAGGTGAGGTTATCGCCGCTTCGAACAATCGATGCCTCACGGATAAACGTGGCCACTGGTTCCCCCCAGGTACTCCGCTTGGTGAGGTCGCTGAAGTTGCGGAGATCCGGCCTGGTGGTGTAGTAGATAGTGCCTTGCCCGGCGGGAGCCAGCGCCAGGAAGTAGCTGGTGACCGGCAGCGGCTGGACGCTGAAGTCCGACACCCAGAGCAGGTAGGAGTGTGCCCTATCCATGACCGGGGTGCCGGTGGAGTCCGCCGCGAACAAGGACCCTGAGTCGAGATCCCCGACCACCGGGAAGTACCAGATGCAGATGCCCGTCGTGGCCGAGGTCCAGGTTGACCCACCCGCGAAAGCGAGAGCCACTTGCGAAGCGCCGGCGGATTCGGCGGCCGTCATCGAGGCGAATGACCCCAGCAGCAGAATTCCCAGCAGTGCGAATGTTGCGAATTTCATGTCCATCTCCTTTTCGTTTACGTTAGAATTGGTACACATCCGGAGCCGCAAATCTGTTTTCGGCCCGGACCAGTACGAAGTCAGTATCACCGGGGTGAGCCCAATAAGTCTTGATGGAAACTTGATGTTTTCTTGATGAAATCTCAACGGGCGTCGCCGAGTTCGCCGAGTCGAATCGCCGTCCCTCAAGGCCCCCAGGTCCGTGCCGGGGCGGCGGAGCCCCAAGCCTATGTCTTCGGCCCGTTCCAGATCGTCCCCGGCGAACGCATTCTGCGCCGCGGCCACCAGGTTCTGCCCCTTCCACCCAAAGCCTTCGAGACACTACTGCTGCTGGTGCGCAACTCCGGCCACCTGATGAAGAAGGAAGATCTGATGACGGCGTTGTGGCCCGACAGCTTCGTCGAAGAAGTCAGTCTGGCCAGTAAGATCTCGCTCTTGCGCAAGGTTCTGGAGGAGGCGGGAGCCGGTGGCGCCTACATCCAAACGGTTCCGAAACTGGGATACCGCTTTCTTCCCGCGGTAACACGGACCTGGGCTTCCAGCCCGGCGGCGGCGACTTCCATTCAGGCCGGGGAGGAGGCGCCGGCGGAACGGCCAATCCGGTTTATCGCGCTTCCGTTTCCGATCGTGAATGGCGACCAGCGGATCGCTTTCCTCGGTCACAGCCTTCCGGAGGCGATCTCCGCCTCACTGGCGTCGCTGCGCTCGCTCACCGTTCGTTCCAGCCTGCTGGCGGCCCATCTGGCGGAGGGCCAGCCGGATCCCCGGCGCATCGCACGGGAAGCGGACGTGGACATGCTCCTGGCAGGCACCATCCTGTGCGACGGCGACGAACTGCGAGTCACCGCGGAAGTCATACACGCACCCACCGGCACGCTGGTCGGGTCTTATGTCTGCCAGACCGGGCGCGACAACGCCATCGAGGTTCAGAACAGCCTGGTGCGCGGCATCGTGGAATTGCTGATGCTGCGGTTGACCGAGCGCGAACGGCGGGGCCTGGCGCACAATGTGCCGGCTTCCGCGAGAGCCTACGAATTCTACCTGCGCGCCAACCATGTGCAGCTCCAACGAACCTTGGAGAACGTGTCGATGGCGCGGGACCTGTACCGCGAATGCCTGGACGAAGACCCGGACTTCGCTCCGGCGTGGGCGCGTCTGGGACGGTGCTACCGGTTCCTGGGGAAGTTCGGCCAGGAGGGACCCGACAGCCTGGAATTGGCGAAATGGGCGTTTCACCGCGCCTTTGCGCTGAGTCCCGACCTGCCCCTCGCCCACAACCTCTATACCCAGATCGAGGCCGACTCGGGGCACGCCCAGGAGGCCATGGTGCGGATCCTGGGCCAAGCCGGGAGACATCCCCACGATCCCGAACTGTTCGGGGGCCTGGTTCAGGCCTGCCGCTACTGCGGCCTGCTGGACGAATCCATCCGTGCGCACCACCACGCGCGGCGTCTCGACCCGAGGATCGTGACCAGTGTGGCCCACACGTTTTTCCTGCTGGGAGACTACCCGAGCACGCTTGCGTGGTACCCGCCGGGCACTCTCTTCTATCTGGATCTGGCGGTTCTGGCGGTATCCGGGCGGGAGGCCGAGGC
>JBAWDI010000356.1:0-5351 GCA_049590695.1 Bryobacteraceae bacterium | reverse complement strand
GTCTGGTATAAACGCTAGATCGTTCGACGTGCCAGAACTGGGCTGGCGATGATGGCCGAGACGACCAAGAGTTCCGCTTTCAGAACCGTCAGGCGAATAACGAAACCCGAGACCTCGCAGATGCCGGGGGCTTCGAAACCTGGGAGTACCACGGCCGTGCAGCCGAGGAGCTCCGAGAAGCAACTCGGCAGCTTTGAGGCCGCCATGAAGTTGTTTCATGCGCGCGATCTCAAGCCGGCCCGGGAACTGTTTCTGCAGGCGGCGGAAGGACCGGAACGCGATGTGGCGAATCGCGCGCGGTTGCACGCGGCGATGTGCAACCGGCGTCTGGAACAGGCCGCACCGAACCTGCGTTCGGCGGAGGATTACTACACCTACGGCGTGGCGCAGATCAACGCGCGGAATGTGGCGGAAGCGCGCGCGCACCTGGAACAGGCCCTCCAGCTTGCGCCGGGGGCGGACCACATCTATTACGCGCTGGCCCTGGCGCAGGCACTGGGCGGCGACCTGGCCGGCGCGCATGAGAGTATGAAGCGCGCCATCGAGTTGGAGCCGCGCAACCGCATCATGGCCCGGCAGGACGCCGACTTCGCGCCGCTGGCCGACCAGCCGCCGTTCGATGTGTTGCTCTATCCGGAGAGGAAGGGCTGGTAAAGGAGACGGGTGGAAGACACCTCACCACTCCGCGTGGTCGCGATCGGCGGGGGCACGGGGTTGTCGGCGGTGCTCGCTGGGTTGAAACACTGCGTCAGGCCCGGCGACGCGGCGGCGACGGCGGTGGATATTACGGCCATCGTTACCGTGACCGACGATGGCGGCAGCTCCGGCCGCTTGCGCCGGGAATTCGACGTGCTGCCGCCGGGCGACATCCGCAACTGCATGGTGGCGCTGAGCGAGGATTCCGGCCTGCTTTCCCGGCTCTTCCAGTACCGGTTCCAGTCCGGCCGCGGGCTCCAGGGACACAGCTTCGGCAACCTGTTCCTGACGGCCCTGACGCAGATCATGGGCGACTTTCCGGGAGCGGTGAAAGTCTCTTCGGAAGTGCTCAAGATCGCGGGCCGCATCTATCCCTCGACTGCCTCGAACGTGGCCATCGAAGCCACGCTGGCCGACGGCGCGCGGGTCGTGGGAGAAACGCGCATCAGCCGCAGCCGGCAGAGGATCAAGCGCATTCGCCTGATTCCGCGCAAGGTGCGGCCGCTGGAAGCGGCTTTGAGCGCCATCGCCGAGGCGGACGCCATCACGCTGGGGCCGGGGTCGCTGTTCACCAGCGTGATTCCGAACCTGCTGGTGGAAGGGATTCCTTCGGCCATCCGCAGGTCGGCGGCCATCAAGGCGTACTTCGTGAACCTGATGTGGCAGCCGGGCGAAACCACGGATTTTCGGGCTTCCGACCACATCCGCGCAATCCAGCAGCACGCGGGCGGGAAATTCCTGGATTACGCCGTGGTCAACATCCGGCCGATTCCCCTGGCGGTGAAGAAGCGCTACGCCAGAGAAGCGGCGCTGCCGGTGGAGAACGACATCGACGCCATTTACAAGATGGGGCTGAAGGTGATGGCCGGCAACCTGGCGCAACATACCGGAAAGGTGCGGCACGATTCCGGCGCCACAGCCGCGGTGGTGGTGAAACTGGCGCAAGAAGGCCGACGGCGGAGGAACGGCTAGCCATAATAGAAAGCGTTGTTCCTGGCGTTTAGGTATTTTTCGGCCTTCGCGGAGGACCTCCCGAGCCGGCGGCCTTTTGTTTTTAACACAATACGGATATAATAAAAAAAGACTAAAAAGTCAAGGGTCGAACGCTTGTTGGTATAATGTTTTTGTGATATTCTGATGAATGCATGGCGCATCCGGATACGCTGCTACGTGTCACCGGCCGGCAAACCCAAGATCGCCGAGTGGCGCGATGGGTTATCCGTGCAGGAGAGAGCCGACGCAGACGCATTCATTGGCATGATGCGAATGGTCACAGACTGGAGACCGCCATACTACCGGCCTCAGCTACGACCTGTAAAAGGTGCGAAGGCCTCTCAGGTGCGGGGTTTGGGAGAGCTTCGTTGGAGCTCAGCGAAGACGCAGCATCGCCTCTTAGGGTTCTTCGGAGACGGTGTCTGGTATGCAGTACTCGGATGCACGCACAAGCAGAATATCTATAATCCGGCAGATGCGCTCGCGACGGCAGTCAAACGCAAGAACGAGATTCAAAAGCGAGAGGTGAAGACCGTTGAATACGATCTCTAAGCTTGGCGAAAAGCTACGTGATCCGGAGTATCGAAGAGCATTCGTGGCGTCACAGATCAATATTGGAGTTCCGTTTCAGATCCGGGCGATGCTGAAAGGCCGTCCTGGCTGGACACAGGAGACAATTGCGCAACGCGCCCAGATGCTTCAACCGCGAATCTCCGGTCTGATGACTCCAGGTAAAACCCGCCCCAACATCGAGACCCTTCGTCGGATAGCGGAAGCCTTCGACTGCGGGTTAATCGTGCGCTTTGCGCCGTTCAGCGAGCTGGCGAGGTGGTCCGAGGAGTTTGATCCGGAGTCGTTCAGCGTCCCTAGTTTTGATGAGGACTTCGGTTTCATCGTTCGCAAGCCCCAGCAGAGGGCCCCCATCTTCCGGGGAACTGAACAACCAGAACTCGTGAAGTGCCAACTAGCGCCCGTTCCATCTCCGCTCGAACAGGCACAGCGCAAGGGAAATCTGATTTTCATGCAGCCTCCGTCCGTGCAGCCCCTGGCTGTACAAACACTGCGGGGACTGAGCGGCTGGGGAGGCCTATAGATATGAAGCTACTATCAGTGGGATTGGCGAGAGCACTGTGGTTCATGGATACGAACGAACTGAACCCAGGCGGCAAGGACATATTTGCGCATTTGTTCCCATCGCTCCTTGAAGATTACAAATTCAAGACGTATCCGAAGCCAGACGACGACCTCAGTGAGGGGATGAAGTTTACCCTCGGTGAATGGGCCAGGCGGGATGGCACTGTCCTCGTGCTCAACCTGACGATCTTCAAGGACGGCATCGCTGCCGATACCTGGTCCTCCACGAAGGATTCAGAGGAATTTCTCGAAACCGCGCTTGGTGGCCTTTCGAAACTCGGGTTTGCTTACGAACCGGAAATCGTTCGGCGGAAAGCGTATGTGAGCCAAGTTAACGTCAAGTGCTCCAAGCCGTTGAGCGCACTGAATCCCCGATTGGCCGAGTTTGCCAATCGCCTCTCCTCTGCTGTTGGTGGAACGGTGTTTGACATGGCCGCAATCGAATTGTGGCCAGATCAAGCACAAGCTCTTAAGCCGGCCAACTTTTCCTTTCAGCGGAAGATCGGCGAACCTTCCAGCAGTGACCGATACTGGTCGCAAGCGGCACTCCCGACCGACCGGCACCTGGAACTCCTTGAAGAGCTAGAGGCGATTCTGTCTTAGGGAGTGGCTCCGATCCCTACCCCGCTACCCCATAATGGAGTTAATGCGGATTCCCGTTACAGTTGTGATACTCGCCGCCGGGCTCGGCACGCGCATGAAATCGCGCAAGGCCAAGGTGTTGCACCGCGCGGGCGGCAAAGCGTTGATCGAGCACGTGGTGGAGACCGCCCTGAAGCTGGCGCCGGCGGAGCGCATCTTCGTGGTGGTGGGGCACCAGGCCGATGATGTGCGAAAGGCGGTGGCGGGGATGCCCGGGGCGTCCGGGATCGGATTCATCGAGCAGACGGAGCAGAAAGGCACCGGCCATGCCTTGATGGTGGGGCGGGAAGCGCTCGCCGGGCTCGACGGCTACCTCGTAATTGTCTACGGCGATGGCCCCCTGCTGCGCGCGGAAACGCTGGAGCGGCTGGTGGAACAGGCGGCTGCGGGGTGCCCTCGAGGCCCGGCGGCAGGCATCCTGCTGAGCGCCATGATGGACGACGCGACCGGCTACGGCCGCGTGATTCGCGGGGCGGGCGCCCCCGGGGCCCGACGGGTTGCGAGAATCGTCGAGCAGAAGGCCGCCACGCCGGAGGAGCTGGCCATCCGCGAAGCCAACATGGGGATCTACTGTTACCGCGCGGACCTGTTCTGGAAGCATGTGGACGAGATCCGCCCGGACAACCCGGCGGGTGAGTACTACCTCACCGACATGGTGGAAATCCTCAGCCGGGCGGGCCATTACGTGGAAGCGTTGCAGATTGGCGATCCGGGTGAAGCGCTGGGAATCAACGATCGCGTGGAGCTGGCGAAAGTGGACGCCATCCTGCGCGAGCGCAAGCGGCGGGAACTCATGCTGGGCGGCGTCACCATCGAGCAGCCCGAGACCGTGGTCATCGACGCGGACGTGCGCATTGGAATGGACACGGTGATCGAGCCCTTCGCGCAGGTACTGGGCAAGACCGTGATCGGTGCGGACTGCCGGATCGGCGCGTGCTCCATCGTGCGGGATTCGGAGCTGGCGGACGGCGTCGAAATCGGCCCGTTCACCATAGTGGGCACATCGCGGCTGGAGCGCGGCGTGCATGCCGGGCCGTTCGCGCGGCTGCGCATGGAAAACGTGGTGGAGGAAGGCGCGCACATCGGCAACTTCGTGGAGCTGAAGAAGACGCGCCTGGGCGCGCGCGCCAAGGCCAATCACCTGGCGTATCTGGGCGATGCCCAGATCGGGGCGGATGTGAACGTGGGCGCCGGCACCATCACCTGCAACTACGACGGCCTGCGCAAGCACCCCACGAAAATCGGAGCCGGCGCGTTTGTAGGGAGCAACTCGACTTTGGTGGCGCCCATCGAGATCGGGGCGGGGGCATACGTGGGCGCGGGCTCGGTAGTGACGGAGCCGGTGCCGCCCGACGCGCTGGTGCTGGGGCGCGCGCGGCAGGTGGTGAAGGAAGACTGGGCCAGGAAGCACAAGGCGCTGCACAAGAAGTAGCGCCTGGTTGACAGACGAAAGCGTCTGTCCCACGTTGTTGCGTGGGGCAGGCGCTTCCGCCTGCCAACCGATTTTACTTACCCCCGGCGCCCGCGGGCACGGCCTTACGGCTCAAGAAGCACTCGCGGCAGTAAACCGGCCGGCCCTGAGTCGGCTTGAACGGCACCGTGGTTTCCCGGCCGCATTGGGAGCAGGTGGTCATGGTCTCCGCTTTGGCAGAACCCGACCCCCCCGATCCCTGGCGCTTGGTCTTGCAAGCCTTGCAACGCTTGGGCTCGTTCTTGAAATTCTTGTCGTGGAAGAAGTGCTGTTCTCCCGCTGTAAAAACGAAATCTGCTTCGCAGTCCACGCACTTAAGGACGCGATCCTGAAACTCCGGCATAGGCACCCTGCACCGCGATCAACCTGAACTGTGGTCGGATAAGGCGGCGGGGCTTGCGCCCCGCCACCGGTT
>JBAWDI010000355.1:0-2959 GCA_049590695.1 Bryobacteraceae bacterium | reverse complement strand
GTATAGCGTATCTGAAAGTCTTCTAATCTCTGGCATGCCGGCCTGTCCTCCGCCGATCCCCCAACTGCCCTCACCGCATCCGCACTGCGGCCAGTCCCCCCGAGAAGCGTATCCTGGAACCGGGGCTCGACCACGAACTTGACCGTCCTTCGATAAACCCCTATTGGTTTGCGATGGTCCAAGAGACATGCTTTGAAGTACCGGCATAAACGTCAGCGGGTCGCTGCTTCCTATTTGGCTCTCTCCCATCCGCCCAATATGGTGACCAAGGCGTCTGGGAAATGCCCTTGATTGAATGTTACAGTTACCTGCCAATCTTTCGTGCTTTTTGGCGGCACTGTGGCGTGTTCGAAAAGCACCACCTTCCGGCTTTCGCCGGTACAGGCGTGGAGGAAGGACACGTCCACTTTCGTAATCGCGAATGGGTTCCGATTCTCGATGGTTCCTCTAAGCTCGATTGGATCGCCCAGCGCTTTTGTCTTGCTGACCGCGTTCGAGTACTTTACAAGCGGCGCTACACCTTCCTGCCGGGTCTTCTGTGCCGTTGCAAGCTGCAACGTACTCATGAGGTTTTCCGCAGTCTCCTTACTACCTGTAATGTCCACAAGACGCGCCTTAAATTTATCCCGGTCGCCCTGGCGAACATATGTGTCCAGGAGTTCTTGGAAATACGGCAGTGGGGTTGCCCCGTTTCGTGAAACAAACAGTTAAGACACTGTTTACCGTTCGATGATAAATCCTTTCCGCTTGGAGCGGGTAGGGATTATGCTGAAAATGCCGGTGAAGCGGAAACGGGCAATGCTGGCGAGCAACCCGTCGAGGAATAGCCGGCCGGAACTCATCGCGGACGATGGGAAGGGCATGTTCTTTCCGGCTTGTCCTATACCCTGGCACCGGCCCGACCGGAAAGCGGGACACCGGACCGGGGGTAAAAAGAAGTGATGACACATCGGACCGATAGATTCCGTCATGCCTGAAAAAACGCTTGGTGAGGGCGCCCTCGATTTTCATGCGATCATCCTTGGCTGCGTAGCAGCAGCAGGAGGCAGAAAACGTTCAAACTCGGCCGGCGGGCGATAGCCCAGCGCCGAGTGCAGCCGCTTTTGGTTGTACACCTTTTCCAGGAATTGCTCGATCAAGCGCCGTGCTTCGGCCAAGTCGCGGTATTCCTGGCGGTATACCTCCTCGTATTTCAGCGTCTTCATAAACGACTCGCAGGCGGCATTGTCGTACGGATTGCCCTTGCGGCTCATACTGATGTCGATGTGGTGCTGCTTCAGCAAAGCCGTGTAGTCGTGGGAGGCATACTGAATGCCGCGGTCGGAATGATGCACCAGACCGGGCGCCGGCGAGCGGCGCTCGATCGCCATCCGTAGCGCCGCGAGGGCCAAGTCGTCCTCCAGCGTGCGATCCAAGGCCCACCCGATCACCCGCCGCGAAAAGGCGTCCAACACCACCGCCAGGTACACGAACTCCACCTCCAGCCGGATATAGGTGATGTCCGCCACCCAGAGTTGATTGATCCCGGTCAGCACCATCTCCCGCGCCCGGTTCGGGTACACTGGCCGGTCGTGATTGGAGTTGGTCGTGATCACGAACTTGCGCCGCCGGAGGCATAGCAGATTGTCCTCCCGCATGATGCGGTACACCCGGTTCGGCCCCACCAGCCAGCCCCGGCGGTGCAGCTCGGCCGTGATGCGCGGCCGGCCGTAGTTGGGCCACTCCAGCGCGATGCGCTGGATGGCATCGCGCAGGTCGATGTCCTTGTCCCCAGCGGCGGGCGTGGTCAGAAAGCGGTAGTAACCGGCCCGGCTCAGTTGGGCCAGAGCGCACATCTCGGCTACGCTCATGCCCGCTTCCCTCCGGACTTGCTCTTGGATGTTTTCGTGGATCGCGGCTTTCCATTCAATGCCTGCAACATCCGCTGTTCCTCGATGCGTTGCAAGCAGCCCTTTAAAAAATCGATCTCCAGCGTCTGCTGGCCGATCTTCCGTTCCAGTTTGGCTTGCTGCGTGTCATCCCAGCGCCGCTTTCCGAAGCCCGGAAAAGCGTTGCCTGGCCCCTGGCGGAACTCGTGGCGCCAGCGGTGCAAAACGTTGGGGTTTACCTCAAAGGCCCGTGCGACTTCGGCAATCGTCGAGCCCGTTTCCAGCCGCTGAACCGCGGCCAGCTTCATTTCGCGCGTGAACGTTCGTCGAGACAATCCCATGACACAATTCTCCGTTTAATGAAAATTGTGCCTTAACTGGTTGTCTCAAAAATCGGGACAAGTCCAGTTACGTCCAGGTGCCAGTGTCCACTGCGCTTGTAAATCATTTAGCTCCTTTCTTCGTCTCCTTATTGCCGCTACTCTTCGGACGCCCGCCCAACTTGGCCCACGCGCTCAACTCCTCTTTCGTATGCTTCTTGGCGCGGGCTTTGCCGCCCATAGCGCCGGTCTTGCGGAAGTACTCCATCACGTCCTCTGGAATGCGGAGCTTGCTCACAGATCAATCATAAACCTACGCCTAAGATAATGCAATACCTATTTTCAGACACCAGGCCCTTGCATTCCGCCAACGAAAGGAGCAGAATTTGAAACAGCCAACAGGAGCGCGACCATGGATCTAACCCCAGAGGAACGCCAGCGCATCTATGCCGAAGAGAAAGCGCGCATCGAAGCACGGGAGCGTATCAACGCGGAACAGGACCGTATCAAGCTGGCTTACAAAGCAGAACAGCACGACAAATCTGTGAACGGATGCCTTCGAATCTCTCTTGTGATGGCTGCCGTGCTTATAGCAATAGTGATTGCAGGATCTCTAATTAAAGACAAGCCGGGGGCTGAGGGAAGCAGTTCCGCAGAAGCCGAACGCCAGATAGTGTGTGACGAAGCTTCACACGGAGCGGGGCTTGGCGTCACGAAGGCTGATTATGATGCATTGGCTGAGGCTAATGCGGCCAATGACAAGTACGGAGC
>JBAWDI010000354.1:0-3738 GCA_049590695.1 Bryobacteraceae bacterium | reverse complement strand
CCGCGCACCGGGCGCACTCGTGGACGTGCTCGCGCACGCGGCGCTCATCGGCGGCATCCAGAAGGCCGGCGGCACTCAGCGCCAGCAGTTGGCGGACGGTCTCATGGGGGGTCATAGTAGGTCTTCCTTGCGATAGCGGGCGGTCATTTTCTCCCGCAAAGTTTCGAGCGCGCGCTGCGCGCGGCTCTTCACGGTGGAAAGCGGGGCGCGCGTCACCTCGGCGATTTCTTCGAGCTTCATGCCTTCTTCAAACCGCAGCGTGAGGACTTCCCGGTAGGGCGCGGATAGCCCCGTCATTTCCGAGGCCAGGATGGCGGTGCGCTCCGATGCCATGGCGGCCGAGAGCGCGTCCGGCTCCGCGGCGGCGAGTTCGTGCGCCGATTCTTCGAGGCTTTCGCCGGTCTTGCGACGCAGCAGATCCATGGCGGCGTTGTGAGCGATGGCGAAGAGCCAGGTATCGAAGCCGCGGCGGGAATCGTAGCGGCCGATCTGGCGCGCTACGTTGAGCCAGGTCTGCTGGAACAGGTCGTCGGCGGCGGCCGGTTCGCGCACCAGCCGGCGCAAGTAGCGGTAGAGACGATGCTGGTACCGGGCCACGACCGACGCCAGGGCGGCGGAATCGCGGCGCCGCAGCCGAGCGATCTCGTCGGGTTCCGCCACGGGCATGTCCTCGAAGTGGGCAGCTTGGTCAATCATAACCGCACTGGGGTATACGTGTCAGGAGGGAAAAAAGACGCACGCGAGCGGGCAAGACTCCCGGTTTGAGCGAGAGGGCGGAGAAAACCCCTATTGGGCGTTCCGCCGCCGGCGCTACGCGGTAGACTGGCTGAGGTGGAGCAGCAGACATTGCGGGCGGTAATTGTCGACGACGAAGAACTGGCGCGCGGGTTCCTGCGCGAAATGCTGGCGGCGCACCCGGAAATCGAAATCGTGGCCGAGTGCGCCAACGGGTTCGAGGCGGTGAAGGCCATTGTCGAGGCCGCTCCGGACCTGGTATTTCTCGACGTCCAGATGCCTAAACTGGACGGTTTCGAGGTGCTGGAGCTGATCGAGCCGCTCAGCCCGGCGGTGATCTTCGTGACGGCCTACGACCAGTACGCCATGCGCGCGTTCGACGCCCACGCGGTGGATTACCTTTTGAAGCCGTTCAGCGTGGAGCGCTTCGAGCGGGCGCTGGAGCGGGCCAAGGCGCGGCTGGGAACGCGGGCAGCGCGCGTGCCCAACGAGCGGCCGCAACGCCTGGCGGTGCGGGACGGCACGCGGGTGCACGTGATCCCGCTCGAAAAACTGGATTACGCGGAGGCGCAGGACGACTACGTGGCGCTGCACAGCGGCGGCAAGAGCTACCTGAAGCTACAGACCATCGGGAGCCTGGAAGCGCTGCTCGACCCAGCGCGGTTCGTGCGCATACACCGCTCCGCGATTGTCAACCTGGAGCGCGTGGCGCGCATCGAGCCGTACGCGAAAGAGAGCCGGGTGGCGATTCTAACCGACGGCACGCGGCTGCCGGTGAGCCGCTCGGGCTACGCGCGGCTGCTGGAAGCCATGGGGGATTCGCAAGGCAGCCGCAACACCACGCGGTAGACGCCGTCCGCCGGGCCGGCTTGGAAGGAGGCATCCTCTCCGTAGCGCACCTGGAGCCGGCGGCGGACATGGGCGAGGCCCATACCCATGGTGTGCGGCGCGGGGGTTTCGGGGTCGAAGGCGTTTTCCACGGTGATGGAAACCGATGCGCCGGAGCGGTGCGCGGCGAGCCGGATGGAACCACCTTCAACCATCCCGGCGATGCCGTGCTTGACGGCGTTCTCAACCAGCGGCTGAAGCAGCAGGGCGGGAACCGCGCAGTCTTCGCAGGCCGGCTCGATTTCCTCCTCCACGCGGAGCCGCGGGCCGAAGCGCACTTGCTCGACCTCGAGGTAGCCGCGGGCCAGCGCCAGCTCCTCGCGAAGCGGGATGCTTTCGCGGCCGGCAAGCGCCAGGGTGCCGCGAAGGAAGCCGGAGAGGCGCACGCACATTTCCCGGGCGCGCGCGCCGTCGATGGCGGTCAAAGCGGCGATGGAATGAAGGCTGTTGAACAGAAAGTGGGGGTTGATCTGCGCGCGGAGAGCCTGAAGCTCGGCTTCGCGGGCCAGCGTGCGGGCTTCGGCGGCGCTGCGCTCCGCGGCGCGGGACGCCTCCACCGCCAGGGCGGCGTAATGCAGTCCGGCGGAAAGCAGGTAGAGCAGCACGCCCATGCCGAAGAGCGGGGCGGTTGGCGGCGCGGGCCGCTCGATCAGATACGCGGCCAGCCGTGCGCTGGCCACCAGCAACAAACCGACCACCACGGCGGCGGCGCCCCAGGTGGGCAGAAGATAGGACAGGCCGGAGAGACGCAACGGCCGGGTCTGGCAAATATACCAAGGCGAGAGGCAGGCAAATGCGTAGACCAGGCAGGCGGGCGCCAGCACCGCCGCCGCGTCCCGCCAGGATACCCCGCCGGAGGCCCAGGCCACGTAGACCAGCAGCGCCAGGATGGGAATCCACGCCAGCAGGTACGCCAGCAGCCGCCGGCGCGATGCCAGGATGGGGTGCATGGCGGATCAGTTCTTCACTTCGACGCTGCCAAAGACGGCCGCGCCTCTCACGAAAAGCCGTTTCAGGCCGGGCGTCTGTGGATTCGGCTGAACGGTCTTATCCGTTATAGAGCCAAAGACGCCGTCGCCCTGGATGACGACGCTCCAAGTCTCGGGAATACGGATTTCGATGCCGCTAAACACGGCGCCGATCTTGAGGGTGGCGGAATCGGCCGCCATGGTAGCGCCGCGAAGATCGATCTGGTAGCCGCTGAATACGGCATCGATATGGCCGCCGGTGAAATCCTGGGTATTGATGTTGCGCCTGCCTCCGCCGAACACGGAGGCCTCACGCACGAGCCTGTCATGGACGTAGAGTCGAGAGCGGCGCGGCCCCCGGTAAATGCCGTGCCAGGAGTCGCCGCGAAACAGCATCAGGAGGCCGGCGCCGATGAGGAAGAGCGGCCAAAGGTCTTGGATGTCGACTTTCAGATACCCCAGAGTCTGGCCGAGAAGGATGGCGCCCACGGCAACGAATATGGCTCCGGTGACGTGGCCGGAGGAAGTGTTGGCATCCACCAGCTTGACCAGCCCGATGGCGATGAGAATCACGGGCCAGTAGCGGGCCCATTCCGACAAGTAGAGGATGTTCAGGTTGTTGAGCAGGAACAGCACGCCAATGCCGATGACGATGACGGCGGGAATCAGCCGGTGTCCGTTCTCCCAGCCGGGATTGGGTTGATTGTCAGTGGGTTGCATGACCTCAGAGTACGGCGTGCGATGAAACGGCGCCTGGGTTATTCGGCGAACAGCGGCTGGTTACCGGCGAGCGGCGGAAAGCACCTGCCGGAGCAATTCCCGCTGCTTCTCACCGATGGCCGCCCAGTCGAAATTGCGGACGGCGTGAGCGTGGGCGGCATGGGCCAGTTGCTCGCGGCGTTCGGGGTCTGAGATCAACGTCGCCACGCCGGCGGCGAAGGCTTCGGGGGTATCGGCCACCCACACGCTATGGCCGTGGAGCAAGCCCAGGCCGGCGCATCCAGATGTGGTGGAGACCACGGCGCGCTGCATGGCCATGGCTTCCAGCACCTTCACGTTGGTGCCGGCCGAGACGGTGGTGGGCACAACGATGAGGTTGGCTTCCACGTAGAGCGGGCGCACGTCCTCGATGAAACCGAGCATATGA
>JBAWDI010000353.1:0-3511 GCA_049590695.1 Bryobacteraceae bacterium | reverse complement strand
GTTCTACGGAAGCGAGGGCTGGGCGTCCATGGACGACGCGGGGTTCCAGGCCTACAAGGGCGAGAGCGGCGAGCTGGTCATGGAAGAGCACCCCGAGCGCGGTCCCGGAAGCGACGCCACGGCCGTGCACATGGAAAACTTCCTGGCGGCCTGCCGCTCGCGCAACCTCAAGGATCTTCACGACCCCATTTCCAACGCGCAGTACAGCGCCGATCTGTGCCACCTCGCCAACATCAGCTACCGCACCGGCCACAAGCTCACTCTGGGGCCCGGCCCGCGCTTCACCGGCGACGCGGAAGCCGACAAGCAGATCACGCGGCCCTACCGCAAACCGTTTGTGGTGTGAGGCGGCGGCCTTGACTCACTGGCGGTCGTATACCGCTTTGTACTTCTCCGTAGTGCCCACCGCGCTGCCCGTTTCAGTCAGCATCTTGCCGTCGGCCGAGCCGGTGTACGTGCTTTGGTAGGCGAGCCTTCCGCCGATGGTGATAGCGGCGCTGAAAGAGTTGACTCCCGCCTTCTTGAAGACCACGCTGGTGTTCGGCGGCAGGTTCGGTCCGGTGCACGGATACGACTTGCCGTCCAGCTTGGCGTCGCACACCAGCTTCTGATCGGGCATGTTGAATGTCAGTCCATCGCTGCCCGAGGCGCTCAGTTCAATCGTGCCCGGCGAAGTCATCTTCAGGTTCTTGGTCTTCCATTTCCCGGCCAGGCCGGACGTGCCGGACACCCGCTGGTAGACCACCGAATCCTCAAACGGCGCACCCGCCGGCGAGGTCCCCTTGGACACCAGGCTCAGGCTCTTGCCATCCGCGGATACCTTGTAAGTATCTGTGCTGAGCACTTTGCCGCCCATCTTGTTAGTCACTTCCCACGCGCCGGCCCCGGTCGTCTTCCAGGACATCTTGCTGCCGAACACGCCGTCGTACTCTTTGCCATCGGTCTTGAACGTGTAGGTCTGCCCGTCCACTGTCATCTGCATCCCGCCGGAGGGCGCTTGCGCGAAGGTTATGGTTGTGTCGCCGAAATCGCTCTTGGCGACGTTCATCTTCCACTTGCCAACATAGGAGCCATCGGCCGCCGCCAGCACGGCCGCCGCGGCCAGTCCGCACAATATCTTCGTAGTCATGAAATTCCCCCTCTCGGATAAGATTACAGCATTTGGGGCCGCTTGTCAGCCACTCCGAAGCGAATCGCACGTTTCTTTAGCCCGTCAGGGCGAAAGATTGTAGCCCACGGCGCACAAGCCGTGGGACTGGGCGCAACCGGAGTAGCCCCCGTAGGGAGCGGAAGATCTCTCTTTCTCCGGGCCTTGGTCGATTTCGCAATTCTCCCGCGGCTTTTGTGTCGCACCCGAAACAGCCGTCCCACCCTGCTTCAAGCCCGTCTTAGCCGTAAGCCCCGCTCTACAGCATCCCCAGCGGCGCGTCGCGCTGGGGCGCTGGGAACGCCCGGTCGAGGGCGCCAATATCTTCCGCTGAAAGCGCCCAGCCCGCCCCGCCCGCATTCTCGCGCGTGTGCTCGGCCCGGCTGGCTTTCGGAATCGTAAAGACATCCGGCCAACGCGTCAGGAAGTTGAGGATGACCTGCCGCACCGTGCGCCGGTTGCGTTCCGCGACTTCCGCCAGCACCCGCCCGCCCGCGGAATCCGGTCGCGGGAGCGCTTCGTGTCCGAAGGGCGAGTAGCCCACCACCGCGATCTGCTGCTCCCGGCAGTAGGGGATCAGCTTGCGCTCGATGCCGCGTCCGCGCAAATGGTAGAGCACCTGGTTGGCAGCCAGCTTATGGTGGCGCAGCGCGGCTTGCGCGGCTTCGACTTGCGGGACGTCGAAGTTACTGACTCCGGCGAATCGGATCTGGCCCTCATCGGCGAGGCGCTCCATGGCGCGCATGGTATCGCCCAGCGGATAGCTGCCCGCCCAGTGCAGAAGGTAGAGGTCGAGGTGGTCCGTGCCCAGCCGCGCGAGGCTCCGCTCGCAAGCGCGCAGCGTCCCGTCGTAGCTGGCGTTTGAGGGCAGGACTTTGCTGACCAGGAACACCTCATCGCGCCGCCCGGCGATAGCTTCGCCGATGAGTTCCTCGGCGCGCCCGTTGCCGTACATTTCGGCGGTGTCGATGTGCGTGAGCCCGAGGTCGATGCCCGCGCGCAGCGCCTCGACGGCTCGCCGCTCGCTCGCCCCGGAGCCTTCGATCATCCAGGTGCCTTGTCCGATGACCGGGACCTTCACGCCCGTCCAGCCGAATGCGCGTTCCGTCACGACGCCATTATCGCGCAGTGCTGCCTGACCATTCTGGGGAAGCCGGTCCCCGGCTCGGGTGCCCAGGGCGCGGGAACCCCACGCATGTTCGAATAACTCCCTTCCACAAGCATTTTCGCAGGCTCTCCGATTGGAGCTTAGTACCTCCACGACAAATGGCAGTCGAGATTCCCGGTACGGTCCGTACCGCGAGGGCTGAATTTCGGTGGCAGGATGCTGAAATAGGCCGAAAACATCCTGCCTTCGGCTGTCCAGCTAAGTCGATTTGACTAATACCAATTAGCAGTTGACAGGGCTGGTGTCTGCGCATACCATATCTCTGGGTATTATTGTCTCATTCAATGTGACGTCGGCATGCTAGTGCTAACCGGCACGCGAGGCGTCCGGAAAGCGGTTAAGGGGGAGTCATGCAACTGCGCACTCGTTATCTGGCGCTGGTCGCCGTCCCTCTAGTTCTGGCCGCGCTGCCGGCGCGGGCGCAGACCAGCGGCTTCGTTCTCGGCGAAGGTCCGGGCAAGCTGGTCGACGCTCTGATCGCTGCCGGCTACTCGAACCTAAACCTCTACGAGACCCTGGTGCAAATCCAGCAGAACACCGTTCCCAGCCTCGTCGTTGCCGGCGTGCTCACGCCCGCCTTCCTCGACACGCTGTATAGCTGCCCGATAAACAGTCCGATCTTCACGCAACCGTTGAGCGCCTACGCCGGGCACGGAGTGGCGGTGTACGCGGACTGCACCGTACAGACCACCGGTCTCCAGGGCAGCGGATTCAACGGACTCGCCGGGACCACTACGTTCGCCGCGATCATTTCGGGCGGCAGCACAAACGTCGCGGCCATCTCTTTGAGCCCGGCCTACGCGTTGGATTCGACGCACAACCTGTTCGGGATCCTCTACGCGCCGCAGGGGACCAGCCAGACCTTCGTCCTCAGCGACGAGGCCCCCGGCCACCTGATCGCGAATTTGGTCGCCGCCGGCTATGGGACGATCAACCCATATCAAGTGCTGGTGCAACTCCAGAGGAATGCAGATCCTTCCTTGGCCGTCAGCGTGATCACGCCGGCTTTCCTCTAGACGTTGCAGAATTGTGTTGCTGGGGACCCGCTCTTCGTCCTCCAATTGAAGAACCTCAGTTACAGCGGCAGCGCGATCGCTGTGAGCGACGATTGCTCGGTGCAGATCAGAAGCGTCCAGGGCAGCTCGTTCAACGGCAAGCCGGGAACCACGTCGCTGGCCGTCACTATTAATAACGGC
>JBAWDI010000352.1:0-2102 GCA_049590695.1 Bryobacteraceae bacterium | reverse complement strand
GGACGGTGGTGCGCTTCGCCGGCTCGCGCGGCCTGCCCGCGGCGGCGACGGTGTGGCGCGACGCCATCTTCCAGAAGCCGCTCTCCTTTTACCTGTTCGACCTGCCTTTCTACCTGCTGCTGCGCAGTTACGTGCTGGCCGTGGTGATCGTGTGCATTCTGGTCTACTGGCTGGCGGCGCGCGGCTGGCAGGTGCGGCACCGGTTCGGGGAGCTGCAGGATGCCCGCGAGCTGGATTTCACCTTCCTGAAGTTGGAAGGCGGGTTGGAATCGCGCTTTCTGCGCGGCGCCACGGTGGCGCTGCTGCTGGCCATGGCTCTGCAATTCTTCCTGGGACGCTATTCGATGCTCTACAACGAACACGGCACGTTTCTGGTAGGCATCGATTACGTCGATTCGAACTTCGGGCTGCCCCTGCAATGGCTGCTGATTGTGGCCTGCCTGGCCGCCGCGGTGCTGGTTTCGATGGGCCGGTGGCTTCTGGCGGCCTCCATGGCGCTGGCGCTGGTGGTGGCCTTCCTGGTGCCGCCCGCCGTTTCCGCGCTCTACGTGCGCCCCAACGAAATCTCGCTCCAGCGACCCTACATCCAGACGCACATTCACGCCACGCGCAGCGCCTTCGGACTGGAGCAGCAGGTGCGCGAGGTGGAATTCAAGGCCCAGCCCGACGCCCCTATCGACGTCGCGCACAACAGGCCCACGCTGGACAACGTGCGGCTGTGGGACTGGCACGCCTTCCACGACACGGTCACCCAGATCCAGGCGCTGCGCCCGTACTACGTGTTCCACGACACCGATGTGGACCGCTACACCATCGATGGCCAATACCGCCAGGTGCTGCTGGCGCCGCGCGAGCTCGACCTCAGCCAGCTTCCCGCCGCCCGCGCCAACTGGATCAACCCCGCCTTCATTTACACCCACGGCTACGGCCTGGTGCTGGCCGGAGTCAGCCAGATCACGCCCGACGGCCTGCCCGTCCTGATCATCGATAACGCCCCGCCCGAGGTCAAAACCAAGAGCCTGAAGCTGACGCGGCCCGAGATCTACTACGGCGAAGTGTCCCACGAGCCGGTTTTCGTGGACACCGCGCAGCCGGAGTTCAACTATCCCTCCGGCGAGAAGAACGTGACCTCGCGCTACGAAGGCAAGGGCGGGTTCCCGATTTCCTCGTTTATGATGCGGCTGGCCGCCGCCGTCTACGAAGGCGAGCCCAACATTCTGCTGACCGACTATCTCACGCCCAACAGCCGCATGATGATCCGCCGCCGGGTGCGCGAGCGCGTGCAGGAGCTGGCCGGCTTCCTCCAGTGGGACACGGACCCGTACCTGGTGATCACCGACGCCGGGCGGCTGGTGTGGATGATCGATGGCTACACCACCTCCGACGCGCATCCCTATTCGCGCGCGGTGGATGTGCCCGATATGGGCAGCGTCAACTACATACGCAACGCCGTGAAGGCCACCGTGGACGCCTACGACGGCGAAACCCACATGTACATCTTCGCGCCCGGCGACCCCATCATCAACGCCTACCGGCAGCTCTTCCCCGACCTGTTCCGCCCGGAGTCGGCCATGCCGGCGGACTTGCGGGCGCACGCGCGCTATCCCGAGACCCTGTTTCGCGTTCAGGCCGAGATCTATCGCACCTACCACATGCTGGACCCGCAGTCGTTCTACAACAAGGAGGACCTGTGGGACCTGGCGCGGTACACCGGCGGCCAAGGCAATGGCACCGAGCCGGTGAGCCCGACCTATGTGATGGCCTCCCTGCCCGGCCAGGATAAGGCCGAGTTCCTGCTGCTGGTGCCGTTCACGCCGCGCAACAAGGACAACCTCATCGGCCTGATGGTGGCGCGCTGCGACGGCGAGAACCTGGGCGACGTCGTGGTGCTGCTGCTGTCGAAGCAGGAGCTCATCTTCGGTCCCATGCAGGTGGGCGCGCGCATCAATCAGGACCAGACCATTTCCAAAGACCTTACGCTGTGGAACCAGCAGGGATCGCAAGTGCTGCGCGGCCAGATCCTGGTATTGCCGGTGGGCAACACGTTCCTGTACGTGGACCCCCTCTACATCCAGGCCACCGAAGCCCGCATGCCGCAGTTG
>JBAWDI010000351.1:0-6825 GCA_049590695.1 Bryobacteraceae bacterium | reverse complement strand
GAGGATAACTCCGAGAACGGCAACGCCGTCGGGCTGCTCTTCACTTACGGCAAGTTCCGCATGGTCGACCTCGCCGACCTCACCTGGAACAGGGAAATGGAGTTGATGTGCCCGAACAACCCGATCGGGTTCGTGGACGTCTTCATGGTCAGCCACCACGGCAACGATATCTCCAACTCGCCCGCGCTGGTCGACGGGCTGCACTGGCGGGTGGCGCTCATGGACAATGGCGCCAGGAAGATCGGAGCCCCCTCCGTGTTGAAGCTCCTGCGCGCGGCGCCGGGGATGCAGGCTCTCTATCTGTCGCATTATTCGGTCAATGGCGCGGCGGAAAATCCTCCCGAGGAATTCATCGCCAACATCGTGCAGGATTGGAAAGACTCAGCAGATGGCAAGTGGCTCAAGGTGTCGGTGGACCGGAATGCCAACATCACCGTCACCAACGGCCGCACCAACGTTTCCAAGACTTACAAGAAGTGAACGATGGCGCAACTGATCGGTGTTCCCTATCTCTCCGTGGTCGCCGCTGCTCGCAATGACGACCACGGCGGAAATCTTCTGCGCCGTTTACAGATCTTCGTAAACGCTTTGGTGGGCCAGGCCAACCGGCACCGCCTCCCTGTCGAGCTGGTGCTCGCCGAGTGGAATCCGCCCGCTGAGAAGCCGCCGCTCATAGAGGCGCTCCGCTGGCCCGCCGATCCCGGCTTTTGCGCCATCCGGATTGTCACCGTCCCAGCCGATATACACCGCCGCTATCTTCACTGGGAAGCCCAGCCGCTTTACCAGATGGTCGCGAAAAATGCCGGTATCCGGCGGGCGAAAGGCGAATTCATCCTCGCCACCAACGTCGACATTCTGCTTTCCGACGAGCTCATGCGGTTCCTGGCCGCGCGCCGGCTTCAGCCGGGCCGAATGTACCGCACCGACCGGCACGACGTGAAGGAGGATGTCCCCGTGGACGCCGGCATCGAGGACCAGTTGGCGTACTGCAGCGGCCACCGGTTGCGTATCAATGCGCGGGAAGGTACGTTCAACCTGACGCCGGAAGGTTATCCCGTGCCTCGACCCGCCGACATCGCGAGGAGCGGGGACGGCATCTTTTTCGGTCGCGGCTAGAGCGCTCCCGAACAGCGTTTCGGCCAGTTGTCTCGCCGCGCCATGGGCGCCGCGAGAATATTGCTGCGGCCATCCCCGGAGGCGCGCACCCTGTTTCTCGAAATCGACGGCTCCTCGGAGATCCGCGTGCAGGATGTCCAAGCGCGCGCGGAAGGCCGGTCGCTGGTGCGCATCCCGGTGCCGGCGAATGCGCCGGAGATCGTCGTGGAGGGATTCTTTCGCGGCTTTCGCTGCGGATGGAATCGGGCGGCGATCAATCGCCTTACGATTTCAAAAGCGCCGGCACGCCTCATCCCGCGCGCCGCCCGGGTTCTGGCCCGTGCCATCGCCTGGTCGAAAGCGCCAGGGCCGATCGGACTGCCGTGGCGGCGAAAAGGCTCCGTGCCGCTTCCCGCCGAGCTCCATATCAACGCCTGCGGGGATTTCACGCTGCTTCACCGGAGCCACTGGATGGAGTTGCGCGGGTATCCCGAATTCGATTCGTATTCGATGAACATCGATGCAGTGTTATGTTACATGGCGCACTACGGCGGCGCCGTCGAGGAAGTGCTGCCCGAGCCGATGTGTATCTACCATGTCGAACACGCCGCCGGATCGGGCTGGACTCCCGAAGGTCAGAAGCTGTTATTCGACCGGCTGGCGGCAAAAGGAGTTCCATGGCTGGATTGGGACCAGGTGCTCGAGTGGGCCTCTGAGATGGAACGTTTCCAGACCACCATGGTCTTTAACCGCGAAGGCTGGGGCCTGGGAGCCGACGATCTGCCGGAAGCGCGGCCCTAAAACTCATAACCAAGGAAGAGACATGGTGCGACCGTGCTGTCGCACAAGAGGCGCGTGGAGCGCGCAAGGCGTTGACAACGAATCAGCAATGTTGTACACCTCAGGAGGTAAGGGTCCTATTGTGGTTGTCTCGCCGGATGGAAGGGATTGGGCGGCTCACGACAAAGGATGACCCTGTCAGCCCGCCGACAGGGGGGACAGCCACGTCAGGCGCACCGGTTTTGCACCGGGCGAAGTGCCTGACACGTAGGTCAGTTCGACATGACGCAGCGCATACGTTGCCTCTCCGCCCCGGTTTTTTTCACCCTGCTCCTGCATGCCGCCATTAGCCACGAGGCGTGGGCGCAACCACAATACATCATTGTCACGGCGTTGGGGGGTGGCCCGCCGGCCACGCCGGCGGCGGCCGTGAATTCGTCCTTCTACGATCCGTTGTCGGTGGTAGTGGATCAAGCCGGGAACGTCTACTTTACCGCGGGCAACTGCGTTTTTAAGGTTGACACCAAGGGAGTCCTGACGCGGCTGGCCGGCGTCTCGCGGTCGCCAAGCTATACCGACGATGGAGGGCTGGCTGTGAGTGCCTACCTGGGGCAGGCAGAAGGCCTCGCGGTGGACAGCGCCGGCGGCGTGTACTTCGCGGAATATCTCAACAACCTGGTTCGCAAGCTGACGGCCAGTGGGACCATCACCACGGTGGCGGGCACACGTGCGCAGGGCTCTGCGGGTGACGGCGGGCCGGCGGCCAGCGCCCAGCTTTTCAATCCCCAGGGTATCGCCTTCGACGCCGCGGGCAACCTGTATATCGCGGATAGCTCGAACGCCCGGATTCGCAAGGTGTCGGCGAACGGCACGATCACAACGGTGGCGGGCAACGGCAGCGCCGGTTATTACGGTGACGGCGGTCAGGCCACCAAGGCGGAGCTCGCCAGCCCATCCGGCGTGGCGTTCGATGCCGCCGGAAACATGTACATTGCCGACTCGGGCAACGACCGTGTGCGGAAAGTGACGGCGGACGGAACCATCACGACGGTGGCCGGCGGCGGGAGCGTTACAGGCGATGGCGTCCCGGCCATTGGCAGCCAGCTCGACGGGCCCACCAGCATAGCGCTGGACGGCGCCGGAAACCTGTACGTGGCGGAAAGCGGCGGCAACCGCATTCGCAAGGTGGCAACCAGCGGGACCATCACCACGGTCGCCGGCAACGGCAAGTACGGGTACGCGGGGGACGGAGGCCCGGCGTCGAGCGCGGAGCTCAACGGGCCGTGGGGCGTGGCGGTGGACGCCGCGGGCAATGTCTACATCGCCGACAGCGGAAACAACTGCATCCGCAAGGTTACAGCCGACGGAAACATCGCCACCATTGCCGGGAACAGCAACTACGGCTACGCCGGCGACGGAGGCTCGATCAGCCTGGCCGTTTTCAACCAGCCGTCACGCGTGGCCGTGGACAGCGCCGGCAATGTGTACATCGCCGACTGCGGGAACAATCGTATTCGCAAGGCCGTGGCGGCCACCGGGACGATCAGCACCGTGGCCGGCAATGGCACTGCGGGCTACTCCGGCGACGGCGGCTTGGCCATCAACGCCCAAATCGCTTCCGCCGGCCTGTACTGCACCACCGGCCTGGCGGTGGATGCGGGCGGCAACCTGTACATTGCGGATCACGACAATAACCGGGTCCGTAAAGTGACCGCGGATGGGATCATCACCACCGTGGCCGGTACCGGCGCTCCGGGCTTCTCGGGTGACGGCGGGCCGGCGGTCAACGCACAACTCAACCGGCCTGCGGGCGTGGCGGTGGATGCCGCCGGCAATCTGTACATCGCGGACGCCTGGAACTATCGGGTGCGCAAAGTCGCGGCGGATGGAGCGATCACGACGGTGGCTGGTAACGGAACGCAAGGCTTTTCGGGCGACGGCGGACCAGCCACCAGCCAGGCGCTCTCCGGACCTCAGAGCTTGGCGGTGGATGCCGCCGGCAACCTCTATATAACCGATGGAAACATACTTCGCAAATTGACGACCGCGGGCACGATGTACTGGACGCAGATCGCCTCGGTTAAGAATCTCGCCTCTGCGGTAGTGGATAAGGCCGGCAACGTGTTCGTCATAGACACCGACTACAATGGAATCGTGGAGATGATGGCCGATGGAACCAACGGCACGGTGGCTGGCGGCGGGCGCATCACCGGCGGGATTTCCGCCACCGGCTATACAGGCGACGGCGGCGCCGCGACCAGCGCGCGGATGGGCGGCCCCACGGGGATTGCGGTGGACCCCGGCACCGGCAGACTGTATATCGCGGACACTTACAACGGCGTGATCCGCCTGCTGGTGCAGAAGGCGACCCGCGCCGTGCTCAGCATCGCCAAGACGCACCAGGGGAATTTCGTGGCTGGAACCAACGGCACCTACTCGCTGGTGGTCAGCAACGCTCCCGACGCCGCAGCTACCAGCGGTCAGGTGCAAGTCCTCGAGCAACTCCCCAGCGGATTCACGCTGAGCTCCCAGGGCATGGCCGGGACTGGCTGGAATTGTTCCCAAGGGGGCTGCACGCGCAGCGATTCACTCGGGCCGGGCGCGAGCTATCCCCCGATTACGGTAACGATGGGAGTGAATGCGGAGGCACCCTATTCCACCATCGTCAACCAAGTGTCCGTCAGCGGCGGAGGATCGTCATTGACGATTGCCCGCGACCCGACTGTGATTGTCGGTGCGGCGCCGGCGCCAACGATCGGCGCGGGAGGCATCGTGAACGCCGCCAGCTACAAACCGGCCGTGGCTCCGGGGAGCATCGCAGCGGTGTTCGGCACATTCCTGGTGAATTCTACGACGTCGACTTCGAGCACGCCGTGGCCCACGGCCCTGGGCGGGCTCTCCGTGACGTTCAACGGTACCCAAGACGCCACCGGCGATCCGGGGTGGTTGGACCTCGTTTCGCCTTCGCAGGTGAACCTCCAGGTGCCGTGGGAGCTGGCCGGGCGCAGCAACATTGTCGCGATGGCCTCGCTGAACGGTCACCTCGGCGGACCGCAAACAGTGAATCTGGCGCCGGTGGCGCCCGGAATCTTTGCCATCAACGCGCAGGGTACCGGACAGGGCGCCATCTTGGATAGCACCTATCGCCTGGTGGATGCTTCCAACCCAGCGACTGCCGGCTCGACCTATGTCCTGATCTACTGCACCGGCTTGGGCCCCGTGACGAATCAACCGTACAGCGGCAACCCAGCGCCCACAGCCGCTGGCTCGCTGGCCTGGACGACCAACATTCCGACGGTGACCGTCGGCGGAGCTTCCGCGCCGGTGTCCTTTTGGGGCTTGGCGCCGGGGTATGTGGGCTTGTACCAGGTCAACGCGCAGGTACCCGTGGGTTCTGCCACGGGGAATGCCGTGCCGGTGACGATCACGATAGGCGGCGTGGTGTCGAACACGGTGACTATCGCAGTCAAGGCGGGCGGGTAGGACGGGACTGAATTCAGAACTGCGCCAGCCGCGCGAACAGGCCCGCCAGGGCGCCGCCCAGCAATGGACCGGCCACCGGAATCGCCGCATAGGCCCAATCCGACCCGCCTTTGCCGGCCACCGGCAGAAGCGCGTGCGCGATGCGCGGCCCCAGGTCTCGCGCCGGATTGATGGCGTACCCCGTCGTTCCACCCAGGCTGAGCCCGATGCCCCATACCAGGCTCCCCACCAGGTACGGGCCCAGGCCCGCCGAGGGACCGCCGGCGGCTACGGCTTTGGAGAAGATGGCGCTCACCACCAGCACCAGCACGAACGTGCCGATGACTTCGCAGAGCAGGTTGGCGGCCGGCCGCCGGATGGCCGGAGACGTGCAAAAGCAGGCCCGCTTCAGGTCTGCTTCGGGGGTCACGCTCCAGTGCGGCAGGAAGTACAGCCACACCAGCGTGGCGCCGGCCATGGCCCCCATGATCTGCGCCGCGGCATAAGGCGCCAGCTTGCTGAAATCTCCGGAGCTTACCGCAAAGCCCAGGGTGACGGCGGGGTTGAGATGAGCGCCCGCGCTGCCGCAGGCGATGGCCGTGAACACGCCCGTCATCACCGCCAACGCCCAGCCGGTGGCGACCACCATCCATCCGGCGCCCTCCGCATAGGACTTCTTGAGGTTGACATTCGCGACTACGCCGTTCCCCATCAGGATCAGCACCAGGGTCCCCATGAACTCGCCGAACATCTGTTTTTCCACGGTGTCTCCCTATTCGGAATCCAGCCAATCGAACGAGCGCGTCACGGCCTTCTTCCAGAATCCGTACATCCGTTCGCGACGCTGGGCATCCATATTCGGCCTCCAGGTCCGATCGACAGCCCATCGCGCGCGCAGATCGTCGAGGTTTTCGAAGAAGCCCATGGCCAACCCGGCGGCGTAGGCGGCTCCCAGCGCGGTGGTCTCCTTAACCGCGGGACACACCACGGTGCGGTCCAGAATATCGGCCTGGAACTGCATCAGTAGGTTGTTGCCCACCATGCCGCCATCGACGCGCAGCGTGTCCACCTGAACGCCCGCGTCCTGCTCCATGGCCTCCACCACTTCACGCGTCTGGAAGGCGGTGGCTTCCAGAGCCGCGCGCGCCAGGTGCCCCTTGTTGGTGTAGCGGGTCAGGCCGGCGATGATGCCGCGCGCGTTGTGCTTCCAATACGGCGCGTACAATCCCGAGAACGCCGGGACGAAGTAAACTCCGCCATTGTCCTCCACCGTCCGGGCCAGCGTCTCGATCTCCGGACTGCTGCCGATGAGGCCGAAGTTATCCCGAATCCATTGGACCAGGGCGCCGGTAATGGCCACGCTCCCCTCCAGCGCGTACGTGGCGGGCTGATCCTTCATCTGGAACGCCACGGTGGTTAGCAAGCCGCACTTCGACTGCACGATTTCGCGGCCGGTATTCATGAGCAGGAAACACCCGGTGCCGTAAG
>JBAWDI010000350.1:0-4091 GCA_049590695.1 Bryobacteraceae bacterium | reverse complement strand
GGAGTCGCGGCTTCCGCGCCGCGGGTTTCGCCACCGGCACCGTGGGCTGGGGCGAACGGAGCCAGGCCACGATCTCGCCCGCGGACCGGCAGTTCTGCGCTGCTTCCCGGAAGGGAAAGGGTAGCGCGTCAGCCGCGGAAGACCGCAATGCCCGTACCAACACCACTCCCAGCGCCCGTATGTCCGCCGCCGGATCGCCCGCCGACACCGCCTTGCTGGATATTTTGACCGTGTCTTCGACCGCCAGAATATTCGAGGCCTTCAGATTGCCATGCACCAGGCCCTGGCCGTGCAGGTACGCCAGTGCCTCCGCCACCGGTTGCAGCATGTCGCGGGTTTCGTCCGTGGTGAGCGGGCGTTCGCGGAGAACCTCCGCGAGGTTTTCCTCGGCGTACTCCATGACGAAGTAAGCCAGCGGCATGCCCGCCAGCGTCCAGGTTCCGGCGGCGAAGATGCGGACCAGGTGAGGATGGTGGAGGGTAGCGGCGCGATTCCAGCGCTCCACAAGCTCCGCGGCCTGCGCTTGGCTGGCGAGCACCAGCTTGACGACGGCCCTGCCCGAGGCAAAACGGGTGAGGAAGAGGGCGCTCCCTTCACTGCCGTCGAGATACCGCTCCAGCGGGAACTCCCCGTCGGCAAGCTCGCCTTCGCACTGTTTCCAATCGGGCATCTTCGCCATCTTGGACGCCTGGCTCCTGTTCAGTATACGCCGTGTGGGGCAGGCTGGCAGGGGTACCCTCTGGGTCCGGCGGATTGGTAACCCGCCTGTTTCGGCTTGCCACAGAGGCACGAAGTGTTGTACACGTGTTGCTTCGTCTTCGATTGGAGGGCCGCTTGGTATTCAATTCCGCTGTGAGCCGCCGCACGCTATTCCGCGGGTTGGCCGGGTTTCTGGCCGGTTCGCCGCTGCTCCGCAGCCAGCAAGATCCATTCCGCGATCACAGCCGCGTTCCGGCGCTGCGCGAGATGCTCAACGCCTTCGATTTCGAGCCGGTTGCCTACGCCAAGATCACGCGCCAGGCCTACGACTACATGTCCTGGGGCGTCGACGGGGAGTTTACCATGCGCCGCAACCGGGAGGCCTACGACTGGGTCGGCCTGGTTCCGCGCGGCCTCGCCGGCGTGGCCCCGGTCCAGACCGCGTCGACCTTTCTCGGCATGAACCTGGCCTATCCCATAATGATTTCGCCCACCGCCCGCCATGTGTTGTTCAACCCCGACGCCGAGGCGGCCACGCACGCGGGCGCCACGGCCGCATCCAACACTCCGTTCATCGTGAGCAATGTGGCCACCTTGCCCGTGGAAAAGATTGCGGCCGCGGCCACCGGCCCCTGGTGGTTCCAACTCTACCCGCAGCGGGGCTCCGACTACAACCGCCAGACGCTCGACAAGGCGCAAGCCGCCGGTTGCCGGGCGATTGTCGTCACGGTGGACCAGCAAGCTTCCGTCTACGAGCGTCAGACGCATGACCAGAACCTCACCACTCCCACGGGCCCCGTGCTGGCGCCGACTACCATCGGGGCGCCGCGACCCCGCGGCAACCCGTATCGCGTCCCCGACGGCAGGCTCTGGTACCAATGGACGCTGCTCGACGAACTCCGCCGGATGGTGAAGGTTCCCCTGCTCGTCAAAGGCATCGTCACGGGGGAAGATGCGCGCCTGTGCCTGGAACACGGAGTCGATGCCATCTTCTTGTCCAACCATGGCGGCCGGTCGCTGGACTACGGCCCCTCCACGCTCGAAGTGCTGCCGGAAATTGCCGAGGCCGTCGGGGGCCGCGTCCCGATTCTCTTCGACGGCGGCATACGCCGCGGCAGCGACATTCTGAAAGCTCTTGCGCTGGGCGCCACCGCCGTCTCCCTGGGCCGCGTGCCGCTCTGGGGTCTGGCCGCCTACGGCGCGCAAGGCGTCCAGAAAGTTCTCGAAATCCTGCAAGCCGAACTGGTTCAGGCCATGGCGGCGACTGGCCGGCCCACCCTGGCTTCCATCGACAAAACCTTGGTAAGAACGGAGTTCCTATGAGCACGCCGCCGACATTGATCGGAGAACCGCCGGGCCGCATCGCTCCCGCCCGCAGCCTGGCCAACACCTTCGAGTTCGAGGCCATGGCGCGGCGCAGCCTGAGCGCCGCCGCCTTCGCCGAGATCGCCGGCAGCGAGCGCGGCGCCATCGAGCGCATCACATTCCGGCCGCGCATGATGGTCGATACCACGCATTTGGATTTGACCACCGACCTTTTTGGCCAGAGCCTGTTTGCGCCCATTCTGGTGGGTCCCACGGGCGGGCAGAAGCGGTATCACCCGGAGGGCGAGCTGGCCTGCGTGCGCGGCGCTGCCGCCGCCAAAACCGCCATGGTGGTTTCCAGCGGCGCTAGCTTCGCGCTCCAGGAGATCGCCGCCCAGCAGCCGGCCACCACCCTCTGGTATCAGGTCCACCCCGAAGCGGATGCAGCCGCCGAGCGGCGCCGTATCGACGAGGCCGTAGAGCTCGGCTGCAAGGCGCTGTGCATCACCGTCGGTGGCGCGGATTGGAGCGCCATCGACCGCTTGCGGCAGGGCCTCCGCATCCCGGTTGTGCTCAAGGGCATCATGAGCCCGGAAGAGGCGCGTTCCGCCATCGGCAAGGGCATCGATGGCATCGTGGTTTCCAGCCACGGCAGGCCCGGGAGCGGAATGGCGGCAACCATCGAGGTGCTGCCCGCCATCGCCGAGACGGTGGCCGGCAAAGCGCCCATCCTCATCGACGGCAGCTTCCGCCGCGGCGCGGACATCCTCAAGGCCCTCGCGCTGGGCGCGCGCGCGGTCATGCTCGGCCGGCCGGTGCTTTGGGCGCTGGCGGCTTATGGCTCGGCCGGTATCCAGATCATGCTGGAAATGCTGCAGACCGAACTGGCCCGCGACATGGCCATGTGCGGCAAGCCGAACCTGAAGTCGCTGGACCCTGCCCTGGTGAAGATCCACGCCCGAAGGCCTACGGCGTAGAAAAAAACCGAAAAACCGCACACCCTCTTGCATTCTGCAAATAATTGCCCTATACTACATAGAGTATGGGTAGTTTGACTATCACCTGCTGTACGCCCCTCGCTTCGCAGCGCTGTTGTTGTTGCTGACGGCAGCCGCGGCCTTCTACCTCAAACGATTACATAGAAAGGAAACAAGATCATGACTTATCAATTCAATCGCAATCGATTCAACGGGATGCGCATTCTGGTTCTCTCACTCGCTTGGCTGGGAGCCGCCTCGGCGCAGAGCCTTAACTGGGAAGGACAAACCGGCGTGTTTGTCACCCCTCTCGCCTATACGGCGGCGTCGAAGCCCGTCGTGGCTTATCACTACCTGGATGCCGGCGGCGTGCTGGGCGGGTTCCACACGGCGTCGGTGACGGAGGGCCTTTTTGGGCGCGCCGAGTTCGGGTATACGCGGACCTTTCACCAACCGGGGGACACCACCGGCTTGAGCCCGCTTTGGGATGGCGGCTTCAACATCGTGCACGGCAAGGTCAACGTGGTTCGGGAAAACGCCGGCAAGAATAACTGGCTGCCGGCCATCTCGGCGGGCTTCGTGGCGCGGACCGAGGATCGCCACGTCAGCGGCGTCCTCGCCAACCGGGACTACAATAACGCCGATTTCTACCTGGTGGCCACCAAAACGGTGACCCAGATCAAGCCGCTGCCGCTGGTCCTCAACCTGGGCTATAAAGCGACCAACGCCTCGGTATTCGGCCTGGCCGGCAACGCTCCCGCATACCAGGGCAGGCTGTTCGGCGCGGCGGCGCTTGTGGTGAAGGGTCCCAAGAAGAGCCAGTTGATTTTCGGCTCGGAATTCGCGCAGCAGCCGCGTGAAGTGCAGAATCTTCCCGGCGCCACGGTCCCGACCACCATTACTTATGCCGCGCGCATTGTGCCCCTGCCGGAGCGGGCGAAGTTCAACATCGACTTCGGCGTGGCGCAGGCCGCGGGCTGGATTCTGCCGGGCGTGAATCTACAGGCGCGCCACCAATTCGCTTTGGGCATTTCATACGGACTCTGATCTTAACTACAACCAGGACACCTCATGCCAACTCAAGAACGCAAACCAGGTCTCGGCACGCTC
>JBAWDI010000349.1:0-2363 GCA_049590695.1 Bryobacteraceae bacterium | reverse complement strand
GCCAGCATCCACTGCAAGAATGCCTTGATGGTCTTGGCTTTGGCCGCATTCGGAATGTGGCTGGGAATCAACAGCCACGTGAAAGTGGAGATGGGGTACGCGTTCTTCCCCGCGGCGTTGGTGATCGAGACACGAAAATCGTCCGGCATGTTCTTGGCTGCCGCCGCCGCCGCATCGGTAACAGAGTTGAAGTCGGCTTTGACGAAATTGCCGGATGCGTTCTTCACACTGCCGTAAGCCATTTTGTTCTGGACGGCATAAATCAGTTCCACGTAGCCGATCGAGTTCGGAGTCTGCTTCACCGTGCCTGCGACGCCTTCGTTGCCCTTGCCCCCGAGGCCCACGGGCCAGTTCACCGAAGTATTCGATCCCACTTTGCTTTTCCAGTCGGGGTTCACTTTGGACAGGTAGTCGGTCCAGACAAAGGTCGTCCCGCTGCCGTCCGAACGGTGCACAACCTGTATGTCCTCGGCGGGAAACTTGACGCCCGGGTTGTCCTTCGCCAGCCGCGGATCGTTCCATTTCGTGATGGCGCCCAGGAAGATCCCGGAAAGCGTCTCGCCAGTGAATTTCAAATCCTGGGTAATGCCGGCGATATTGTAAGTGGGCACCACGCCGCCCAGCACACTCGGGAAATGCAGAGGCTTCACCGATAACTTGGAAATCTGCTCCTCCGTCATGGGCATATCGGACGCGCCGAAATCCACCGTCCCGGCGGTCAGTTGCGCGATCCCGCCTCCCGAACCGATCGATTGGTAGTTGATCTGCACGTCGGCGTGCATTTTGTGATATTCATCGAACCATTTCTGATAGATCACGGCCGGGAATGTGGCTCCCGCGGCATTGATCTGTTGGGCCGTCGCCACAGGCGCGGCTACTGCCATCAGGCCAACCAGGGCCAATGACATTTTCTTCATCGTCATATGCGTTTACCTCATTTTCCCATTCGATTATTACAATTCAGTTACGGATCAGTTATCGGTCAGTTACTAAACCGAGGAATTACTTTACCGCCGGCGCGCCGCCCGGAAGCGTGTAGCGCACGTTAAAGTAGATCGTGTTGTCGTGCGTGCCCTTGGGGGCGTTCACGGCGACATACCAGGGAAGGCGCATCAGGTATTCATACTGGCCCATCAGGTTGACGGCGCCGTACTTGGCATCTTTCCAGATCGTCTGGTTGAAGCCGAAAGTGATTTCCTGAATGGAGCGGTTCTGGCTGTTGGCTGCGCCCCGGTACCCGTAGCCGATCAGGCTGGTGCCGTTGGCGTCGATCGCCACATTGCGGCCGATATAATCGCCGCTGTAGTAGGCATAGAGCAGCGTGTTCTTGAATGTTCCTTCCAGGCCGCTAATCCAGCCATGGGCATGAAGTGCGCTGAGAGATCCGTCTGCGCGGACGACGATATCCGGGGCCGCGCCAAAAAGGTAGCGGCCTTCACCGTCGCTCAACAGTCCCGAGGCGACGAAGCGGACATTTTTCGTGATCCCCGCATTGAGGCCGAATGTCATCCCCTCGCCGGTCGTGGTGTGGTGCGACCACGGCGCCGCGGTCGTGGCCGTCTTGAAGCTGCTCAGGATGCCTCCGACTTCGAAGTGCAAGCGCGAGCTCGGATCGAATGCCACCTTGGCAATGATGTCCGGCGCCAGGGTAGGCGATTGCAGATAGCTTGCGCCGCTGATATTGCCGGCCGAGTCAAGCTGCGTGGGCACCAGCCCACTGAGGGCCGAAGGAAGCGTAATCGCTCCGCCACCGCCCGAACCACCGATGTACTGGTCGGCTTGCTCCACGGAGATTCCGAGATTCACCTTGTCCTGCGGACCGTGGTAAAGGAGACGAAAACCGGGCTGGCGCGTCCAGGTGAGGCCCGCGATGTAGTTGATGTCCACAACCTGGCTATAGAACAGATCGCTGGGCAGCGCCGACAGACCTTTGCGGTTGGGCGTCAGCATGCTCCAGCTCTGTCCGGCAAGGAACTCAATCGAGCCCTTCCGGACATCCAGCCAGTACAGACGAAGGCGGGGAACGATGGCGCCGTTGCTAACAGCCAGGGAAGTCGAGCCGCTGGTTCCGTTGAAGTCGAACTCGTTATAGCCGATGAAATGGGCGCCCTTCCAGTTGCCGTCGACGCGAAAACCGAGACGCGAGTTCTGGTTGCTGAAATGAAATTCCGACAGGTTGCCCTGGACGGCGTTGTTGTAAGGAACACTGCCGAAGTTGGTGCCCATCGAGCTCGCCGCGTCCTTGTCGCGCCAAAACGTGGTGAAGTCCATGAAGCCGACCGGCATGATGGTGACGTTGCCGAGCTTGAGTTGCAGCGGAGAGGGCGCCTCGGCGGGGGCCGCAGCCTGAGCCGGCTGCGGGC
>JBAWDI010000348.1:0-5744 GCA_049590695.1 Bryobacteraceae bacterium | reverse complement strand
GCGACAGCTTGGCGCCCGCGCGCGCGAACTCCGCGGCACAGGCGGCGCCGATTCCCTCGGACGCGCCGGTGACGAGGACGACTTTGCCGTCGATTCGCATAGGCACCACTTGAAACGTCATAATATTACCATGCCAGCGCGGCTTATCCCGCTGTTTCCGTTACAGGCGGTGGTGTTTCCCAGAACGCGGCTGCCGCTGCACATCTTCGAAGAACGGTACAAGGAGATGATCGGGAACGCCATCCGCGACCACTCGGAATTCGGGGTGGTTCTGGCAAAGGAAAACGGCATCGTGAGCGCCGGTTGCACGGTGATGGTGGAGAAGGTGCTCGAAACATACCCCGATGGCCGCATGGATATCCTGACGCGCGGCGTGCGGCGTTTCGAAATCGTGGAGCTGAGCGGGGAGAAGGCTTACCTCCAGGCCGAAGTGAGTTTCTTCGACGACGACGACTCCGCACCGGCGCCCGCCGAGCTGCGCGAACAGGCGCTCTCGAATCATCGGGACCTGAGCGGGCTGGCCGTTTCCCAATGGCGCGGCGAGCCGGACCTCCAGGACCCGCAACTCAGTTTTCAACTGGCGCAGGCGCTGCCGGACCTGGATTTTCTGCACGCGCTGCTGGCGTGCCGCTCCGAAACCAGCCGGCTCAAGGATCTCAACCATTACCTGGCGGAATACATCCCGCGCCAGCGCCGCATCGAACACGTGAAGCACCTGGCTCCCACCAACGGTTTCGGCGGCGGACCCTCGGGGCTGTAGCCGCGCCCATGCGCCACTTCCTGCTCATCGACGCCGACGACACGCTGTGGGAGAACAATATCTATTTCGAGCGCGCGTTCGACGAGTTTGCGGGGTTCCTGGACCATTCCTCGATGACGCCGCGCCAGGTGCGCGCGGTCCTGGACCAGATTGAGGAGGCTAACAACAAGATCCACGGTTACGGTTCGGCCAACTTCGCGCGCAATCTGGGGCAGTGCTACCAGCGCCTGGCCGAGCGCGAGGTGCGCGAGGAGGACCTCCGGACCGCGATGCGGTTCGCCGAACGGATTCTGGAATGCCCCATGGAGGTGATCGAAGGGGTTCCGGAGACCCTCGAATACCTTTCGCTGCGCCACAATTTGACGCTGTTCACCAAGGGGCACCCGGAAGAGCAGAAGCTCAAGATCGGCCGCTCGGGGCTGGGCGTGTTGTTCGGCCACACCGCCATCGTCAAGGAGAAGGATGCCACGGCTTACCGGCGGCTGGTGAAGGAGCGCGGCATGGATCCGGAGCGAACCTGGATGATCGGCAACAGCCCGAAATCGGACATCAACCCCGCCCTGGAGGCCGGCCTCAACGCGGTCTTCGTGCCGCACGCGCACACCTGGATTCTGGAGAGGCAGGATCTGCGGCCGGGGAAAGGCAAGCTGCTGGTGGTGGAGCAGTTCGCGGATCTACGGAGGCACTTCTGAGGCTGCGGGAATTATCCCACGCGTGCGTGGCGTTTGCGACGGTAGAGCGCCATGGCCGCCAGACCGGTGCCGATCAACAGTGGAATCGCGGGCTCCGGTACCGCCGTCCCTTCATCCACATACAAAGAGTCGATCGCGAATCCAATGGGAACGGTAGGGCTGCCGACGTTGTAAACCGATATGTAGACGCTAGTGATCCGTCCTTGCGGATCGTAAAAGCCCACATAAGGCGCGTCATTGCAAGGCACCGGCAGTGTGGGAGACTCTGTATTGATGGTCAACCCTGGGCATACCCCGCCGCTGCCGTTAGCGGTTTCGGTAAGTATGTACGTTCCGAGAGGGACGCTCCCGGCGTAGGCTTGCACATCAGCCTGGAACGTGCTGTTGGTGCCTGAGAGCGAGGCGATTTCGAACCATATTCCCAACACCGGTCCAGACGCACCGAGGAGCGAGAGTTGCAGAGGTGTGCCGCTAGAATCCTTAAGCAGGGCGTCGCCAGGGGGGTCCGTTGTACTCCCGGCGGAATTAAAGTGTCCCGGGAAATTCGCCACATTGGCGTAGGCAGCGCTACTCCATTGGGTCGTACTCCCCTCCCATACGTAAGCCAAGTCATCCACCCGCGTTACCGCGGTACTTACTCCCCCGGGCAGCGATACGGAGACCGGGTCGCCGTTCGACAATGCCGTTCTATTCGCGACGGGGGTGGACGTCGCCGCAAAACTGTTGGATCCCGGCGTGGCAGAGCCTAAACCGCTTTCCCCCGTAAGCGAGGACGGCGCTCCCCAATTGAGAGAGTCCAAGTATGCCACGTTTGCGAAGTTGGTCGTGAAACAACCATTGCTGCCAACGGCGCCGAGTCCGGAGACCCCCGTCATCCCCGTGCAAGCCAGGGTCGGGCTCGCATACAAACTTCCCGCAGCCATCGCCAGCAGGCTCACAACCAAACACATATGCTTCATACGCGCCTCCGATGCATGTCTTCGCCTTCCTTTTCTTCTGTCAACGGTTCAGTTTAAGATACTTCGCAACCAAATTCAAGATGCGTTTTGGGGTAGCTCAGTAGAATCAAGGGAACCGTCGCAATCATAAAATGCAGTTAACTACTTATTTATAAACACGTTACAGGAAAAGAGCATGGCCCGGAATGGGGGAGTAGATCTAGTACAGTCCCCCACAAAAATTATGGTACTAAGGCCCGAAAATCGGTTAAACCATGGTCTTTGACGCTGCCAGCACAGTGTTCAGCGCCTCCCGGAAGCCGCCTTTTCACGGAATCTCACTGCTCGGGACGCTGCTGCCTTTCGTAAGGCGTCTTCAGAAATTTGGCGGCCTCTTCCTGCGCGCCCTGCGTGTTGTCCTTGGTCCGAATGGCGAGATTGTACTCGTTCACGGCGCGCTCCCGCTGCCCCGTGACATCGAAAATCTTGCCCAGATTGATGTGCGCCCATACTTCGGTCCACTTGGGCTCGAGGTCGCCGTTCAGCGCCTCGCGGAACGAGTTGGCGGCCGCCTGCCAGTTCTGCTGGAGAAAGAAGACTTCGGCAATCCGGTAGTTCGCCAGCGAGCTGTTGCGGGTGGTTTCCAGCGCCTTCTGGTACTCCTTGAGGGCATCGCCGAATTCGCTCAGCTCGGCGAACTGTTCTCCGCGGCGGATGGCCACCGCCACCCTCATTTCGTTGCTGTAGCGTAGCACGCGGTTGCCGGGGTCGATGATCACGTGGTTGGGCTTGCCGAAGGTGTCCACCGAAAACTCCGACGATGTGCCCACCACTTCCACGCGCTTTTCCTCCGGTTTGCCTTCGGTTTCGATCCTCAGGTCCACCGGCATGCGGAAGGTGTCCAGGTCCTGCGAAATCTTGCCCATCACGCGGAAGCCCTTTTGCGTGCGGAAAATGGTGTACTCGAGCTTGAATTCCGGCGCGCCGCTGGATTCGATCCACTGGATGAAGAAGTAGCCCAGGTCCTGGCCCGAGACGTTCTCCGCCACCTTGCGGAAGTCGTCGGTCGTCACCGATTTCCAGGCGAACTGCTGGGCGTAGGTCTTGAGCGTCTGGAAAAACTTATCGTCCCCAATCACATAGCGCAGCATGTTCAGGACGGCCGCGCCTTTGGAGCCGGTCAGCGCCCACAATTCCGGCGAATAGTCCTCCAGCCGCGCCGATTGGATGAGGGGCACGTTGTCGACGGTCAGCGCCTCCACCATCACGTCGCGGGCCTGCGATTCCATGGCGCCGGGGCCGCTCGCGTGCTCCGTCCACAGCAGTTCCGAGTAAGCCGCCAACCCGCTGGTAAGCCACAGATGATTGCGGGTGGAGGGCCCCAACAGATCCTCCCACCACTGGCGCGAAACCTGGTTGGCGACCAGCTTGGCGCTGGGCTGGCGGCCGATGCCGCGCGGGGCCAGAAACATCAAACCGGGCGCGGCATAGCCGTTGGGCGCGCCCTCTTCGGTCTCCACCACCGTCAGATTGGCATAAGGCGGCAGGCCAAACAGGCCCGTGAAATAAGACATCACCTTGCCGGTCAGGTCTCCGTAGGCCTGCGCCATGTCCGCTTCCGGCCCGCGGAAGTAGAGCGAAGTGGTGACGCCCTCCGACGGCACTTTCACGGGATCTCCCTTGACCACCGCAATGCTGCCGGGAAACGACGGATGCTCGAACTTGAATTCGAATATACTCTTGTCGCCGGCCGCCTGGCGCGAGTCCATGCCGCTGCCCAGCACGGTGAAACCCGTGGGAACGGTGACGCGCACGTCGGCCGCAAAGCGGTCGGTGGTATAGCCGCTCACGGGGAACCAGCGGGCGGGGTACATCAGGTAAGCGAAATCCGGATGGATGGCCGCGAACTTAATGCCCTCGACCGGCGAGTCTTCCTGCCCCGTCAGCCGGCCATCGTAGAAAAACGCGATGGTGACTGGCTGGCCCTTGGGGAGCGGCTGCTCGAAGCTCAGCCGCACGGTGGAGTCCTGCTGGTTGCGCGAGGCGGAAATCTGCTTGTCCTGGGCGTCCAGCACGCGCGAAATGTTGAGCGCGTTGTTCAGCTCGAACACCGCCGAGGCGACGTTGTCGTCGAGCGGCGTGAACCGCACCACGGCCTTCGCCGCGATGAACTGCCTGTCGGGCGCGATTTCCGCGTCGATGGTGTACTGCTCGACGTCGATGCGCGAGCGCCGCTCCTGCGCCGGCGCGGCCATCGCCAGGAGGCCGGCCGCCATGGCGGCGGCAATCGGGATATGGAGATTACGAAACATGAGCGACTTGTCCTTCCAGGATTTCTTGAATGATGGCGGCCGCGCACCGCGGCGCGGAGATTCCCGCCCGCGACAGTTTTTGCCGGACCTCATCCAGCCCGGCCTTCATCTCTGCGCGCGCGCCTGGGTCGGCCAGCAGCCGGCGCGCCTCGCGGGCAATGGTTTCCCCGGTCATCCGGCTCTGCATCAGCTCGGGGACCACGGCGCGCCCGGCGATCAGGTTCACCATCGAATAAAACGGCACCCGCACCAGCAGCTTTCCGGCCATCCAGCTCGGCGGCGTCACCTTGTAAAAGGTCACCATGGGGGTTCCCAAAAGCGCCGCCTCCACCGTCACGGTCCCGCTGGCGGCCAGCGCCAGGTCGGCGTGGGCCATGGCGTCCCAGCTTTCCCCTTCAATCACTCGAACCGGCGAGCGGCCCATGCGCTCCCGAAAAAAAGCGGCCCCGGTGGTGGCCGAGGCCGGCAGGACCAGATTCAACGCCTGCTCCCGGCCGAGCCGCTCCACGGCGTCCAGCACCGCGGGCAGATGGCGCGCGGCCTCGCCGCGGCGGCTCCCCGGCAGTACCGCTATTAATGGACGGCCCGCGGCCAGCCCGTGTTTCCGAAAAAACTCTTCGCGGCTTAGCGTAGGCGCCACCAGCCCGGCCAGCGGGTGCCCAATGTAGGTGGCCTTGACCCCCGCGCGCGTAAAAAAAGCTTCCTCAAAGGGAAAGATGCACAGCAGGCGCCGCACGGTTCGCCGCATCGTCCGGAGGCGTCCTTTTCGCCACGCCCACGCCTGCGGCGCCACCAGGTAAACCACCGGAACCCCTTGCCGATGGAGCTGCCGGGCCACCCGCAGGTGGAAATCCGGCGAATCCGTGAGAATCGCCAGATCGGGTTTCTCTTCCCCGGCCGCCGCCAGCAGCTTGCGGTACTCCCCGTAGATCCGCGGAATGTGCGCCACCACCTCGAGCAACCCGACTACCGCCAGGCTGGCCGCGTCCACCACGGTGCGCACGCCGGAGGCCCGCAGGCGCGGCCCCGTGCAGCCGAAACA
>JBAWDI010000347.1:0-3901 GCA_049590695.1 Bryobacteraceae bacterium | reverse complement strand
GGTGTGGGGCGATCCCGCCGCGCTATCGGTGATGGTCACCGACGCGCCGCGGCTGCCGGCCGCGGTGGGTGTGAACGTCACCGAGATGCTGCAACTCCCACCCGCCGCGACGCTCGCGCCGCAGGTGTTGGTCTGCGCGAAGTCGCCGGGATTGGTCCCCGCCACGGCGATGCTGGTGATTGTCAAGGCGGCCGTGCCGGGGTTGTTGAGCGTCACCGATTGGGCGGCGCTGGTGGTGCCCACGTTCTGGCTGGCATAGGTCAGGCTGCCGGAACTCAGCGAGAGGTTGGACAGTTGCACGATGGTGGTGGGGTCGGTGACATTTGTCACCGCTGCACCTCCGCCCCATGCAGCAGCCGTGTTGGTCACGCTGGCTGGTGCATCCCCGGCCACGTTCACGGTCAGGGTCACGGCTTGGTAGCTGCCCGCCACAGGCAGAGCATCGCTGCGCGTGCAGGTCAGCGTCGCCAGGGTGCACGTCCAACCGGTTCCGGCCATGGCTGTGGCGCTCAATCCAGCGGGCAAGGCATCCGTGACAGCCACCGTCCCGACACTCGCTCCGGTCCCGCTGTTAGTCACTGTAATGGAATAGTTGACCCCGGTCTGGCCTTGCGTGAAGTTTCCAGCGTGCGTTTTTGCAACCGTCAGGATCTGGGAGCCTGAGACGTTGGTCGCGTCCATCGCGCTCGCCCCCACAGACCCGCCCCCGGACACGCTCACCACGTTGCTCAACTGCGAAGGCGCATTCGCCGCGACGTTCACGGTCACGGTGATGGGTGCGTAACTGAGACCGTTACTCAGGGGGTCCAAGCGCGAGCAGGTAGCGTTGGAGCAAGTCCATCCCGCGCCGAACATGGTTACCAGCGTCAACCCGGCAGGGAGTATCTCCGCAACCGTGACCTTGCCGCTGGTCGGTGAGCCTAGAGAAGCGTTGCTCACGGTCACGGTATAACTGGCGCCGTTCTGGCCCGCAGCGAAATTGCCAGTGTGCGCGCTGGAGATCATGAGCAGCGGCTGCGTCCCCTCCGGAATCAGCACACGGATGGCATTGTTGACTTGATCGGCCAAATAGAGGTCACCCGCGGCATCCACGGCTACGCCCGAGAGGACGGAAAGCTGCGCACTCGCAGCGGGTCCTCCGTCACCGGTATAACCCAGAGCTCCGGTGCCGGCGATGGTGTTGATGGTGCCATCCGTGTAAACCTCACGGACGTTATAGTTGTATCCATCCGAGATGTAGACGTTGCCGGCCGAATCGACCGCCACCCCTTGTGGGGATTTCAGACTGGCGTTGGTGGCTAATCCCCCGTCCCCCGAGTTGCCGTAGTTGTTGATGTTGCCGGCAAAGGTCGTGATGGTGCCACCGGGGGACAGCTTGCGGACCAACGCGTTCCAGGTGTCCGCAATGTAGAGGTTCCCCGCCGTATCGGCGGCCAAGCCGAACGGATAATCGAGCTGTGCGCTGGTGCCTAGGCCACCGTCTCCGGAATAGCCGGCAGCACCGGTGCCGGCAACGGTGGTGATGACGCCGCTTGTCGATACCTCTCGCACGCGGTTGTTCTGTCCGTCGGCGATGTAGAGGTTCCCTGCGGAATCGAACGCCAAACCATAGGGGTCCAGTTTGGCACTGGTGGCCGGTCCTCCATCGCCGTTTGACAAGGTGTACTTGCAGGATCCAGTGCCGGCAACCGTGGTGATGGTTCCACTAGTGGAAACTTTACGAACCCTGCAATGCGTCTGTCCTGAGTCCGCGATGTAGAGGTTACCGGCGGCATCGGTCGCCAGGCCGGTCGGATAATCGAGCTGGGCGCTTGTGGCAGGTCCATTGTCGCCCGAATAACCGGCAATGCCAGTGCCGGCCACGGTGCTGATAGTGCCATCTGGTGCGACTTTGCGAACGCGGCTGTTGTCGTTGTCCGAGAAATAGACGTTACCGCTCAGGTCAGTGGCCACGGCGAATGGGGTGCTGAATTGGGCCAGGCTCGCAGGCCCTCCATCGCCGGAGAAGGGAACCGAGCCGCTGCCGGCGACGGTGGAGATGGTGCCTCCCGCGGCTATTACTTTGCGGACGAGGTTGTTTTGGCTATCCGCGATGTACAGGTTGCCGGCGGCATCCACGGCCACTCCCACCGGAGTATTAAGCCACGCGCTGGTCGCTGCTCCGCCATCGCCTTTGAATCCCTGGGCGCTGGTGCCGGCTACGGTGGTGATGATCCCCGCGGATACTTTCCGAATCCGGTTGGTGTAAGTATCGGCGATGTATATGTTGCCAGCGGAGTCCACGGCCACGCCGTAGGGGTTTTCAAGTGCCGCAGTGGTTGCCGTTCCGCCATCAGTCGAAAAACCCCAGGCGCCATTGCCCGCAACCGTAGTGATGATTCCGCTCGTCGAAACCATGCGGATCCGGTTGCCGTTGGGACCTTGAAACAAAAAACCGGTGTCCGCGATGTAGAGGTTGCCCGTAGCATCCACGGCCACGCCTAGCGGGTTGCACAATTGCGCGCTCGTCGCCAGGCCGCTATCGCCCGAATAGCCGGCACTGCCAGTACCGGCAGCGGTGGTGATTGTGCCGTTCGCCGACACCCGGCGAATTCGCTGGTTGCCGGAATCCGCGATGTACAGGTTTCCAGCCGAATCGACCGCGACGCCTTGCGGGGAGTTGAGTTGGGCGCTGGTGGCCGGTCCGCTGTCGCCCAAATAACCGGCAACGCCAGTACCGGCAACGGTGGCGATCACCCCGTTCGGGGACACCATGCGCACTCGCTGGTTATACTGGTCCGCGATGTACAGGTTGCCGGCCAAATCCAGAGCCAAGCCCTGCGGGGAGTCCAGTTGCGCATTGACAGCCGGGCCACCGTCTCCGGAATAGCCGGCTTTCCCGGTTCCCGCCACCCGCGTCAGGTTTCCAGCGGAATCCAGTTTAAACACACAATTCAGTCCGCTGCTGATAAAGGTATTGCCGGCCGGGTCGGTGGCTACGGCGTTCACCAGGAGAAGCGGATACGTGGTCGCCGTGGCCGCCGTCGCAGTCGGAAGCCCGCCGGCGTATGTCGAGATCACATACGAAACCGCGGGCGGGTCGCTGGGGGGCGCCTCGTTGACCAAGCCCGCAACCAACAGTGCGCCCGTGCACAGCAGTGCCGCCAGGGTGATCGATGCAAGGAATCTGTACACCACGCGCATTCCGGTCACCTTTTTGGTTGGCTGTCGCCAGTCTTCGTGCTGCCGACATTTCCGCCGCCGTCTACCTGCATCCCTTTAAGACGAAATGCGCGGTATGCACTGAGCTTAGTTCGCTGCATATTTAACCCTCACGTTGGGATGATCCGCTGCGCGGCCCGGTCCTCCAAAACGCGGACTTTGTCACGCTGTTCGCAAGCGCACGGGCTTGAACGTTGAACATCGGGCCGCAACTCGATAGTGCACCGAGATTGCAGTGCGGCAAAGTGCCAGCGGTACGACCGAAGATCCAGTACCGTGCTCAGGTACGTCCCCCTTGCCTTCCTCCCGATTTCCCGCTGGAACAGACTTATGTAGCGTCCGGACCACTGCCCGGCCGCTCCCGAGCGAACCGCCGAAGCCTACCTGCTCGGAAATCTGTCGCTGGGCGAGTCCCGAACCTTCGACGGCCACTGCATCAACTGCTCGAGGTGCGCAGTAATCCTCGCGTACGTGGTTGCGATGAAGCAGGAGGAACAGGGGCTCCGGGGGTTCGGAGAAGTAGACCTGCTTCGCTTCCGCTTCCATCTTGCGCAACTGGGCCGGCGTCACTGCCTTGCGGCGGAGGGCCTCGGTCGCGCCGATCTTGAGGCGCCCATGCATACGGCAGGATCGAGCGTGCGGCGGAGGGGTCCCCATCCGGTAAGCCGCGACCTGCCAGCGCCAGTTTCGAAGCCGCGCC
>JBAWDI010000346.1:0-15906 GCA_049590695.1 Bryobacteraceae bacterium | reverse complement strand
GCGCCAACCGTTGCAAGGCGCGTGCGGCGGCGCCGGGATCGAAACCCGCGGCGGCCGCGAGCCGGGCGCCTTCCCCATCCGCCTCCAGTTCCAGTTCCCTCGAATATCCTTGATTCAGCAGTTGCCGAAGCATCAGACCGGCACCTGCGAGCCGCGCCGTCACCGCATTGAGGAACGTGCGCGCCGTCAGTTGACTCCTGGCATGGCCGCGCAAGACGTGCCCCATTTCGTGCCCCAGCAGAAAAGCCAGCTCGTCCGGGTCTTGCGCGCACAGGTCGACTAGCGGCTCGGTGATGAAGACGAAACCGCCCGGCAGCGCATAGGCGTTCGAAACGCTGGCGCGAACCAGGCTGAAGTGAAACTGGCGGCGGCAGTCCTTCACGGCATCCGCCAGTCTGGACCCAACCGCAGCCACCACCTCCTGCTTCTCGCGCGGGGCTTTGCCCGAGAACTGCGCGGCGAACTGCCGGGCGCACTCGCGTCCGTATTCGTACTCAGCCTGAATGGCTTCGGCTTCGGTCCCGGCGAGCCAACTCCACATCCACTTCGCCTGCCGGAACGGCTTCCTCGATTGGCCGCCGAGCCACGTGCCCAGACGGGGTAACAGTTTCGCCATCATCGCTCACTTTCCCCGGGGCGGCGCCGACAGCCGCTCGACCAGCAGGTCCAGGAATCCGCGGACATTCACATGCCGGGCAATCAGGGTCGATGGCGTGACATCTTTGGGGAGCCGGCCGGCGGGAGTGAACAGCGTCAGCCCGTTGCCGACGGCGCCCGCGGTCTCGACATCGACACGGCCCAATTGGGTCTCCACCAGGCCAGCCCGAAACACCACCGCCATGGCGAGCGGGTCGTGCAGCGTCGGGTACTGGCCGGCCTGCCCGCTCTGCCAAAGCTCGATCAACCGAACCAGAAAGCGGGAGGCGTCATTGCCGGCGGCGCGCAACCGCTCCAGGTCGGCCCCTTCCAGTTTGCAGCCGAGCGTGACATCGAGGCCGACCGCGGTGATCGGCACACCGGAACCAAAGACGATGGAAGCCGCTAGGTAGTCGCGCCGGATATTGTATTCCTGGCGAAGCAGACCGAACGCGCCGCCCATCAGGACGATGCGTTCGAATTTCTCCTTGATGCGCGGCTCCATCTTCAGGGCCAGGGCGATATTGGTCAGCGGTCCAACCGCCACCAGCGTCGACTTTTGAGGCGACGCCATCAACGTGTCGACGATGAGATCGGCGGCGCGGCGGCGGGCCGCGGGGGGCAGTACGTCTTGCGCCGTAAGCACCTGGAATTGCGGCGGCACGCGCTGGGTCAGGGCGGGGCCAACCAGAGGCTCCGGCGCACCGGTGGCCAGCGGAATGTCGTGCCGGCCGTAAAGGCCCATTTCTTTCCAGGCTAGACGACTGCGGCCGACGGTATCGTCACTCACGGTAGTAACCGCGCGGACATCCAGTTCGGGAGACTGCAATGCCAGGGCGAGCGCCAGAGCGTCATCGATATCGCTGCCGATATCGGTATCGAGAACGATGGGGATGGGCTGTTGGCCGTGAGCGATCATTACGCTCAGCAGGAATAGCGCACCAACGAAGCGAAGCATGCCGGCATCGATTATACCGCCGGCGATAGCCCGATCTGGCGGCGCCGGTGGTGCGATTGCCGCCGCATTCGGCTGCGACGGTGTAGGGGCCGCGGGGTGCCCTCTGGGCCGCCCGGCCCCTACTTCCCGACCACAAGAATCGAGAACGAATCCGGCAACATCTGGCGGCCTGGTCCGCGGCCTCCCTTTTTCTCGGCCGGCGGCGGGGCATTCGCCGGTGGCGCGGCCGGCGCGGCGTACTCGGCGGCGATCAGCAGAATCCGGCCCGTCTTGCGATCGAGCGTCAGCGTCTTGGCGCCCGTCATCGTCTTCAAAGTTTCTTCCACCGCGAAACTGGTGGGGCTCTTCTCTTTGATGATGCTCAGGGTGCCATTGCCGTGCGAACTGAAAGCTTCCATGGTCTTGGGATTGAACACGGCGCCGTCGCTGCCTCCGGCGAGCGGAAGGGTCTCGAGGATCTTGCCGTCGCTGGCGCTCAGAATCACCATGTTCTGGGGATTGCGGCAGGCCGCGAAAAGAACCTGGTTCTTCACATCCAGCGCCAGGCCGGCGCAGCCATCGCCTTTGCCCGCCAGGTCGTAGTGCGTCTTGACGGTGAGCGTCTTGGCATCCACCACGGCGATACTGTGCGCGTTCTCGATATCGACGTAGATGGTGCCCTTGCCGTCGGTGGCGGCCTCTTCGGGCGCGCCGCCCAGGTCGTCGATGGTGCCGGCGATGGAGCCGTCGGCCGCGTTGATCGCCGTGGCGTGCGGCTTGCTGTGGCTCAAAATGTAGACGCGGTCGTTGAACGGGTCGTAGAGGTAGCCGTCGGGGTTTCCCTTCACCTCGATGGTCTTGATGGTGGCCAGCGTCTTGCTGTCGAACATCACCACCGGGTTGCAACTGGCGAACCCGTGATGGGACTTCGGCGAAACCGTGGCGCCGTGCACTCTGTTGGTGTTCGGAACCTCACCCACCTTCGCCAGAGTGTCCAGGTTGAACACCGTCACCCGTCCGGGATTCCCGCTGCGCCCGACATAGAGCCGGCGGCCGGCCGCGTCCGCGGTAACGTAGTCGAAGCCGCCATCGCCACCTACTTTGGCGGTCTTTTGCACCTTGTACGGGCCATCTTGGGCCAGACCGATGGAGGCTACCATCGCGAATGCCAGGCAGAATTGTCGCATCAATCGTCTCCTTCGGGCGGGATTGGAATTCTGGAATCCCCGCCGCCCGTCAGTATAACTCAAAAATTCCTGATAATATGAGTTCTGCCAGGGTTCCGGCGACGTTAGGAGCGGGAGAAACTTATGCAAAGCGGCATCACTAGAAGGAAAGCTGTGGGCGGCCTTGGCGCCGCAGCGGCGGGAATGTTCCTGGGCCGTCCGGCGCGCGGTGACGTGCCGGCCCCGGCGGCGCCCGTGGCCATTGCAAAATGCACCAGCTACGAGCCTTCGGAATTGCTTCCGGTGCTGGAAGGCATGTTCGACAAGTTGGGCGGACTGGGCAGGCTGGTGAAGGGCAAGACGGTCGCCATCAAGCTCAACTTCAATGGCGGCGCGACGGTGCGGCTGGGGTACCATCCCCTGGGCGATTCGCATTGGGCGAATCCCAACCTCATCTGCGCCGTCATGAGCCTCATGACCAAGGCCGGCGTGCGGCGCGTGCGGCTGGTGGAGTGCGCCCCCATCCCCTGGACCACGCCCTTCGAGGAGTACTTCCTGGAGGCGAATTGGAATGTCCACGATTTCATCAGCTCCGCCCCGATCGTGGAATTCGAGAACACCAACTACCTGAATTCGGCCAAGAAACTGTCCCGGATCACGGTGCCCAACGGCGGCCTGCTATTCCCCGCGTACGACGTGAATCACTCTTACGTGGATTGCGACGTTTTCGTCTCGATCGCCAAGTGCAAAGACCACGGGACCACAGGCGTCAGCACGGTCATGAAGAACCAGTTCGGAATCACGCCGCTGCTAGCCTACGGAAATTTTGCGGGCAAGTGGGAGGACAACGACCTGGTCGCCGGAATCGACCGCATCCGCATCCTCCACATGGGCGCCGGGCAGCCCGCTTTTGGAGCACCCGCCGAGCTCGATCCGAAAAGCCCGCGCGATGACGGTTACCGCGTCTGTCGTGCCATCGCGGACCTGGTGGCGGCCAGGCCCATCCACCTGGCCATCACCGACGGCGTCACCAGCATGTCCGGCGGGCAAACCCCCAATCCCAGCCTCACGTTTGTCAAACCCAACTGGATCGTGGCCGGAACCAACGTGGTGAACACCTCGGCCGTGACTATGGCCGCCATGAACTACAATCCCATGGGGCAAAAGGGCGAGATGCCGTTCAACCGGTGCGACAACAAACTGCGGCTGGCCGAACAGCTCGGCGTCGGGACCTGCGATCTGAGCCGGATTGAGGTGGTCGGCCCATCCATCAAGGAAGTCGCTTTCGACTTCAAGACATTGCGCGAGAAGCGGCCAGCCGGTTTCAACGGTTTTGGCGGCGGGCGCAGAGGCGGACAGCGAGGCGGAGAACCTGGCGGACCACCCTATGGACCTCCCGACGGGCCACCCGGCGGGGGGAGGAACTGAAGTGGCTGCCCTGTCTGCCTGGGTTCCCATGCGCTGGCCGGCTGGTCCGCTGGATATCGGCCAACGTGAGAAGAAGGAGGGCTTCACGGCGAAATCCAAAGAGGTGCTCGAGCGCTGGCTCAACCCCGCCGTACTGGAGATTCTGCGCGGCACGCCGGTGAACTGCCTGGTGGTGAGTTGGGCGGCAGGGCTTCCAGCCGACGCGGAACAGCGGAAAGCACTCGCGCCTCTGCTGGCCCAGGGCAAGAGCGCCGGGCTTTCCTTCGTGGGGCTGGTGGAAGGCCAGGCCAACCAGGCGGCGGCTGTCGAGAGCGCGCGGGCGGCGGGATTGGCGGCCGTGATGATGGAAGGCGAGGTTCCCAATGCGGGCCTGCCGATTCTTCCCCTGGCGGCGAATCCGCACCTGCCCTGGAATTCTTCGTCTCCCGTGCTGGTGGCCAAAGGCAATGTCTGGCCGGGAATCGCTTCCCAGGGGTTAAACTCGCAAGACTGGCGCCGTGGAGCGGACACGCAGGCGGCGGGGCCCACCTCCGAACCATGGATCGATTCCAACGGCTGGTTCCTTCGGCTGGCGAAAGTGTATGCTCCCTCCAAGATTCCATGGCTGCTGTTCGACCCCCCGGGGGGCGCCAATGTGGTCCTGGCCGACGCCTACCGGCGCGCGATTACGGATTCGGGGTCCTTTTGCGGGCGTTGGGTTGTGTCTCTCGACGATGCTCTGCGGGCGAGTCTCGCCCAGAAAGAACAGGCCGCCCTGGATACGTGGAAGTCGATCGCCGGCGCGCTGGCCTTCTTTGCGCAACACCGCCAATGGGAGACGAACTCGCCGGTGGGCGTGGTGGGGGTGATCTCGGATTTTTCGGGCCCCAATGAGACCATTGGCACCGAAACTCTGAATTTGATGGTGCGGAGCAATGTCCCTTTCCGGATCATCGAGAAATCCAAGCTGGCCACGGCGCCGCTGACGGGGTTCAAGGCGCTGATTTCGGTCGACGAGGCCATGCCCGAGCCGGCTGCGCGTAAGAGGCTTCTCGACTTCGCCCGCCAGGGTGGGGCGCTTCTGGTGAGCCAAAGCTGGAAGGGTGAAGGTGGCACGCCGACCGGCGCGGCGCACCCCCGATTGGATCTCCGGAAACTCGGAAAAGGCAAGTTTGCGGTGTGCAAGGACGAGGCTCCGGACCCCTACATGGTGGCCAGGGATATTCACGTGCTGCTCGGCCGGGCCAACGATCTGTCGCGCTTCTTCAACCTCTCGGCGTTCCTCTCGGCGCACACCGCCGCGCCGGGCGGATCGTCCGCGCTGTTGCAGATCACCAACTTCGCCGGTTCCTCGCGCTTCTCGGCGAGCCAGGTGACGGTATGGTTTCCGCAGCAGTACCGTGCGGCGCGGATGTGGACCCTGGGTTCGGAGGCCCCAGTGGAACTCAAACTGGAGCCCGAGAACACGGGGATGGACGTGCAAATCCCCGGCATTTCGCCCTACGCGGCCGTGGAAGTCGCCTTACAGAGACTGGCCTGACGGGCGGGAGCGCCGCCCAAGAGCCATAGCGGCCGGGCGGCCCAGAGGACACCCCGCGGCCCGAATCGCTTTAGGGCTTGACGAAGCACTCTATATCGTGTCATATATATATGACGTATGACAGATAAAGAGGCGGCGGCGTTTCTTCCCCTTCACAACAACTGGTTCCACATTCTGCTGTCGCTGGCCGGCGCGGAGCAGCACGGCTACGGCATCATGCAGGAAGTGCTCGAGCGGACCAATGGGACGGTCCGGCTCTGGCCCGCCACCCTGTATGGCTCCCTGAAACGGCTGATCGCCGACGGGCTGATTGAAGAATCCGATGAACGGCCCGTTGCGGAGTTGGATGATGCGCGCCGCCGCTATTACAAGCTGACGCGGCTGGGACGAACCGTGCTCGAGCTGGAATGCGAGCGGATGCAAGAGATGGTCCGCATGGTGCAGAAGAAGCGCCGGCAGGAGGCCTGGTGATGAACCCCCGGTTGAATATCTGCCTGACCCTGTATCGCCGTCTGGCGAATGCGTATCCGCACGAATTCCGAATCCTGTATGGCGAGGATCTCGAGCGTTTGGGTGAAGACGCCGCTCCGGAAGCCTGGCGCCGGTACGGCCTGTTCGGCCTGGTGAGGCTGCTGGCCGATCTTGCCGTCCGGTTGCCCGCCGAGTATCTCGCCGAGATTCGGCAGGACGTAGTGTATGCGCTGCGGGTGCTGGCCAAGGCGCCCGGGTTTACCTCGGTGGCTGTGCTTTCGCTCGGCTTCGGCATTGGGATGTGCTGCGCGGTTATGAGCGAGTGCCGGGCCATTGTAGGGCCGGCTCCGGGCTTGCGCGACCCCGCGACGCTGGCGACTTTCTTTTGGACCCAGGTTTCCTACCCCTATTTCGAGCGCTACCGGGATGCCCGCCAGACGGTAGCCGCAGCCACGGCCGTTCTGGGGCCAGTGCCGTTCGCGGTGGGTTTCACAGGGGACAAGAGCACGCGGGCGGAGCGGGTTTCCGGACACCTGGTTTCGCCCGAGTACTTCACCACCTTGGGGGTGACACCGGCCGCAGGACGGGTTTTCGGACCGGAAACGGAGAAGGCCGGGATGCCTCCCGTGGTGGTGGTGAGCGACCGCTTCTGGCGCACTCACCTGGGCGCGGACCCGCACGCCGTGGGACGCGAGCTGCGGCTGAATGGTTCGATGGCCACCATCGTGGGCATCGGACCCAAGGATTTTCTGGGTATCTGGCCGCAGGCTCCGGCGGATCTGTTTGTGCCCGTGACTTGCGGCGTTTCCCTGGCTCCCGAGTTGAGCGGCGATCCGCTCCATCGCAGCGACCGCGAGATTTTTCGCGTCGTGTTCCGGCTGGCGGATGGTGTGACTTTGCCCTCGGCGGAAGCCGCTCTCGATGGCATGACGCGCAATATCGACCAGGAAACCGGAGCCCGGCACGCCCGCGATCCCAAAGGCCGGGTGGTGCGGCTGATGCCGGCCAGCACCGTTGGTTACGCCACACCGGAGCAGCACAAGCTCGTCGACACCTTCAACGTGGTGCTGTGGGCGCTGGTCCTCTCGCTGGTGTGCGCCAACCTGGCCAGCCTGCTGCTGGCTCGCGGCAGCCAGAGGAGGGGGGAAATTGCCATTCGTCTTTCGGTGGGCGCCAGCCGGGTGCGCCTGGTGAGGCAGTTTCTGACCGAAAGCGTGCTTCTGTCTTGCGCCGGTGGGCTGGCCGGCATCCTGCTCGCCTATGGCATCACACATGTACTCTCGTCTCTGCCACTACCTTCGCAGATCCCGCTCGAATTCAACTGCCAGCTCGATTTCCAAGTGCTCGCCATCACGCTGGCGATTGCGCTGGCGGCGGGCATAGGCTTCGGCCTGGCGCCGGCGCTCTCTTCGACGCGCACCGACATCGGCGTCACTTTGAAAGAGGGTGCGCAGGCGCCGCTGCGAGGCTATCGCCGCTTGGGCTTGCGCAATCTGTTCGTGGTCGGCCAGATGGCGGCATCCCTGATGCTTCTGCTGGTCACCTGGTTTGTGGCCCTGGCTTTCCTGAGCACTGCCCGCATGGACACCGGCGTCGACGTCGCCAATCTCAACCTGGTTTCACTCGACCCGGTACGGGACGGCTATTCCGCGGAGCGAGCGGCGGCGCTGTTTCGAGAACTGCCCGACGAACTCGCGCGCGTCAACGGGGTTCGCGCCGTGGCGTTGACCGGCAACGCTGTGCCCTCCCACGGAGACGCCACCCGCCTGTCGGCTCCCGCCGGCGACGGGAAGGTTGGCCAGGTACAGAGCCCGGCCTACCGCGAGCGCATTGGGGCAAATTACTTCGCCACGCTCGGAGTGCCTCTGGTGGGCGGGCGCGAGTTCGACCTGCGCGACCGGGAGCAGGATGGGCCCGCCATCCTCAGTCAAACCGCCGCGCGCGCGTTGTTCGGCGCCGGGGACCCCATTGGCCGCCGCATTCGCGAGGGGGAACGGAGCTACACCGTGGTCGGCCTGGCGCGCGATATGCGGGCCGGATTCCTGATTGCCAGACCGGCGGCCGCGGTGTTTCTGCCCCTCACGGCCGAGTGGCTTGGCAAGAACGGGGCGCAGCGCGTTACCGTCCTGGTGCGCACCACCGCGGGCCGGGACACCATGGCGGTCGTGCGCGACCGCATGGCATCGCTCCATCCCGGTCTCACGGTTTTCGACGTGCACACCATGCAAGAGGATCTCGACCGATTGAACTCGCTCGGCCAATGGGAATCCGCGATCTTCGTGATTCTGGGCTTTTTCGCGCTGCTGCTGGCCTGCGTCGGCCTGGGCGGAGTCACGGCGTACGCGGTGGTAAGGCGGCGCAAGGAGATCGGCATCCGCATGGCTCTGGGCGCGCGTGCCCGCCAGGTGCAGGGACTGGTGCTGAGAGAAGGGACGGCGCTGGTGGTGGTGGGCTCGGTGCTCGGCGTTAGCGGCGCGTTTGCTCTGATGCGCGTTTTTTCCGCTTACAGCGACCTGTTGGCCCGAAGCTTCGGCCAATGGGACAACAATCCGCTGCTGCTGGTAGGAGCGCCGCTCGGACTGGCCGCCCTGGCGATGCTGGCCTGTTACCTGCCCGCGCGGCGGGCCACCAAGATCGACCCCGTGTCGGCGCTGCGGGAAGAGTGAGTTCTGGGCAGGCTAAAGCATGCCCCACCTATGGCGCTCATGCTCTTGGTGGGGCATGCTTTAGCTTGCCGGTCAGCCCCATTGTCTCGAGAGAATAAAGGTACTATCCTGAGGTTCACCATGCTCCATAAACTCGCCACGCTCTCACTCGTCCTGGCCGCCGCCGCTTCCGTCGCGTTCGCGCAGGCCAAGCCCATTCCGCAACTGGTCAAGAAAGGCGCCAAGTACTCCCTCCTGGTCGATGGAAGGCCTTTTCTGATGCTCGGGGGACAAGTCGACAACCGTGTCTTCGTCCCCGAGGAAATGGCCAAGGTGCTGCCCGGCTTCCAGGCGTACCACGCCAACACCGTCGAGTTCCCAGTCCCGTGGAAGCTCATCGAACCCAAGGAGGGTCAGTTTGAATTCACTGCCGTCGACCAGATCGTCCGCGACATTCGCGCGCACGGTCTCAGGGCCATCCCGCTGTGGTTCGGCACGTGGAAGGGCGACGAGACCACCTATCTCCCCGACTGGATCACGTCCAATCCCAAACGCTTTCCCAAAGCCCTGTATGCGGACGGGAAACCGTCCAAGTCGCTCTCGCCGCATGGGGCCGCCACCCTCGAAGCAGACCGCAAGGCTTTCGGCGCCCTGCTGAAGAATCTCCGCGAGATCGACGGCAACGATCGCACCGTCATCCTGGTGCAGGTGGAGAACGAGCCCGGCATCGTAGGTCCCGGCCGCGATCACTCCGCGGCAGCCAACAAGCTGTTCAACGGGCCGGTTCCGGCGGAGTTCGCGGCGGCTCTCAAGAAGCAGCCCGGAACCTGGGTACAGGCCTTCGGCCGCCAGTTCGCGGACGAGGCTTTCACCACCTATTACATGGCCCGATACATCAATTCGGTCGCCCAGGCCGGGAAAGATGCCTACCCGCTCCCCATGTATGAAAACGTCTGGATGGGCGGGGCCGGCACCAACGACCGGTTCTACGACTTCGACCGCCCCGGCGACAGCTACCCCAGCGGCGGCGGCCAATCGCACACGCTCGCGCTCTGGAAGGCCGCGGCTCCGGCCATCGATATCATCGCGCCCGATATCTACCACCGCTCCGCCGTCATCTATCGGACCATCCTGTCGCGATACGCCCGCCGCGACAACCCGCTGCTGATTGTCGAAACCCGGCGCGGACTGGAGAGCGCACGGTATTGCTTCATGGCCATCGGCCAATACTCGGCCCTCGGGTTTGCGCAGTTCGGCGTGGGGATCAAGGGATACGGAGCTACCGCCGACGGCGAGTTCGGCCCCCAGTTCGCCGACGTGGCGGCGGATTTCCGCCTGCTGGCTGGTGCCGCACCCGTCATTTTGGAACTACAAGGGACGAAAAAGCTGCAGTCCGCCATCGAAGAGGAGAACATTCCCGGCCGTACGCTCTCTTTCGACCGTTGGGATGTGCTGGCGATGTTCCCTCCCGCCATGGCCAAGCAACCCAGTTGGGCCGAGCCCACGGGACCTCCCACCGTCCCCTCGGGCCGCGTGCTCTTCGCCCAATTGCAGCCGGACGAGTTCCTCATCCTGGGGTTCGACACCACCATCGACTTCCGCCCGCCGGTGACTTCGGGCCATCAGGAAGGCAGATTTGTACAGGTTGAGGAAGGTCTCTACAAGAATGGCGTCTGGACACCGGCCAAGTCCCTGCCCGCAGCTTCTCCCGCCCGCGGCCTGACGCTGCCGAAAGAAGGGGCCATGTTCCGAGTCAAGCTCCAGTGGGACTGAGGCAGGATGTCGCGATCCGGGGCAGATGAATACACTTCCGCATAGTGTAATTCTCCCAAAAATCGGAGAGAAACCGCGGCTTCCTTGTACGTGATAGATAAATCCGGCTATTCTTGGAAGAGATTGGCGGATTTGGCGCGGCATTAAACGTGCTCCGTAGACGCCGGAATTGTGTCTCGCGAGTAGGTAACGACGGCCACCATGTTTCAGGAACTCAAGTTCCAACTGTCCACCGCGATATTAACCATCCTCACTCTCGCCGCGGGTGTGGCCGCCGTCATTAATTTCGAGGAACAGCATCGTTTCCGCCTCCCTGAGGATGGCGTGGTTTGGGTGGATCGCGGGGCCAGCGTCGAGGCGCTATACGTAACCAAAGGCAGCGGCGGCTCCAATGCCGGCCTGCATCCCGGTGACCGGCTGGCGTTGATCAACGGAGTTCCCATCGAGAATGCCGCCAGCGTCACTCAAGTGCTGGTGCGCATCGGGTCGTGGAGCAAGGCCGTTTATCACATCACCCGCCGAGGGGTAGACTTCGACACCACCGTCATCGTGGGGGAAGTGCCGCTCGATCCAGCCGTCACCTACCAGTACCTGGTGGGATTGGCGTACCTGGTGATCGGCCTGTTCGTCTATTTCCGCCGCGGCAGCGCGCAGAAGGCCCGGCACTTTTATGTGCTGTGCCTGGCGTCGTTCGTCTTCCTTTGCTTCCACTACACCGGCCAGTTCAACCCATTCGACAAGGTCATCTATTTCGGCAACCTGGCTGCCGGCCTGTTGGCGCCGGTCGTGTTCCTGCATTTCTGCCTGACCTTCCCCGAGCCGCGTAAGTGGCTCCACAGCCGTTTCCGGGTCTCGCTGCTCTATCTGCCCTCGGCGCTGCTCTTCTCGATCTTCGTGGCCTTCGCCACCGGCGCTTTGACGGTGGCCATTCCACTGCTCGAGTTGCGCTGGATGCTGGACCGCATCTGGATGGTGTTCTGGACCGTCCCCTACGTCGCCGGAGGGTTTGCGCTGAGCGTGGAATACCGCAAGGCCGAGGACCCCATTGTGCGCCAGCAGCTCAAGTGGCTGCGCAATGGCGCCTTCTGCGGAATCCTGCCGTTCGCCCTGCTCTACGTGCTCCCCTACGCCATGGGCGCGATTCCCAACGCCTACCTGAAGATGTCGGTACTCTCCTTGCCGCTGATTCCGCTCACCCTGGCCTACGCCATTGTGCGTTACCGGCTGATGGACGTGGACATCCTCTTCCGGCGCGGCTATGCCTATACGCTGGCCACCATCTGCGTGTTCGCGGCGTTTTACGGCATCATATCCTCGCTCGCCATCCTGGTGCAGAAGAATTTCAAGGACCTCCCCAACATCGGCCTGATCACCGTGATGCTCATCGCCGCCTTCCTGTTTCAACCCATTCGCGATTGGATTCAGGAGCGGCTGGACAAGCATTTCTACCGCGACCGCTACGACTACCGCCGCACGCTGGTCGAATTCGCCCGCGAGCTCAGCTCCGAGACGGATCTCGACGCCATGCTGGCCTCCGTGGGCGAACGGCTCCGGCAGACGCTCTCCATCAAGCACATGGCGTTTTTCCTGGCGGAGGAGGGGGACCACGGTCCCGAATTCCGGCTGAAGCAGTCCATGGGAGGCAACCCCCGCCTGGCCGCCGCCGGCCGCGACGACCTGGATCTCAGCTTTCTCAATTGGAAGCTCCCGGAGCCGTATCTCTTCTTCCAGCGCACGCGTCACCAGCTCGACGCCGTCTCGCGCGCCTGGCCGGCTTCGGTGCGGGCCGCCATCGCCGATCTCGATCTTACCTACTACCTGCCCTGCACGGTGCGCGGCCGGACCATCGCCTACATGGGCGTCAGCCGCACGGCCGGCGGCGATTATCTTTCCAGCGTGGACGTGGAGCTGCTCCTCACGCTGGCCGGCTACGTGGCCATCGCCATTGAGAACGCCTCGCTCTACCGCTCGCTGCAGCGCAAGGTGGAAGAGTACGAGCGGCTCAAAGAATTCAGCGAGAACATCGTCGAATCCATCAACGTGGGCATTTTGGCGGCCGATCTGGACGACCGCGTGGAAAGCTGGAACACCCAGATCGAGCGCCTCAGCGGCATTTCGCGCGACCACGCCGTGGGCCGGACTCTCACCGAGCTCTTCCCCATGGAACTCGCCGGGGAATTTGGCCGCGTGCGGGGCCAGACCGGCATTCATCACATCTACAAGTTCGTGCTGAAGCCCGCCGGCGGCGGGAATGGCAGCGGCAACGGCCACGGTCTGCCCGCCGGTCTTCGCGAAACCACCTTGAATATCGCCATCGCGCCGCTGGTTTCGAAGGACCAGGAACAGATTGGCCGGCTGATTATCTTCGACGACATTACCGACCGCGCCGAGCTGGAGCAGCGGCTGGTGCAGGCCGACAAACTGTCGAGCATCGGCCTGCTGGCGGCGGGCGTGGCCCACGAGGTCAACACCCCCCTGGCCGTCATCTCCACCTACGCCCAGATGCTGGCCAAGCAGGTGAGCGACGATTCGCAAAAGTCGCTCATCCTCGACAAGATCGCCAAGCAGACTTTCCGCGCCAGCGAGATCGTCAATTCGCTGCTCAACTTCTCCCGAACTTCCTCGACTTCCTTGACCGACGTCAGCCTGAACCGCGTGATTCAGGAGACGCTCTCTTTGCTGGAGCACCAGCTTCAGAAGTCGGGAATCCAGGTCAAGACCGATCTCGACCCCGGCCTGCGGCCCGTGCACGGCAACGCCGGCCAGCTTCAGCAGGTGTTTCTCAACCTCATCTTGAATGCCCGCGACGCCATGTCGGCCGGCGGGTCGCTGGAAGTGCGCACCTGGTCCGATGGCTCGGGAGCCTGGGCCGAAGTGGCCGATACGGGGCACGGCATCGCCCCCGAGCACCTGCACCGCATCTACGATCCGTTCTTCACCACCAAGGCGGTGCGCAAGGGCACCGGCCTCGGACTCTCGGTGACTTACGGTATCATTCAAGAGCATGGCGGCTCCATCGAAGTTTCCAACCGGCCGGGCGGCGGCGCCTCGTTCCGGCTCGAGCTTCCCCTCGCCGTGCCCGGCTCGGCGAGGAAGCCGGTGAGTGTCGCTTGACATGACCGCTCCCCAGTTCACGGCTCCCGATCCCAAAGGCAAGGTGCTGGTAGTCGACGACGAGCTGGATATCCGCGAAAGCCTGGAAATCCTGCTCTCCTCGGAAGGCTATTCCGTCGATCAGGCGCAAAACGCCGCCGAGGGGCTCCAGAAAATGGAGATCAGCGGCTACGACCTCGTCCTGCTCGACCTCATGATGCCCGACCGCTCCGGCATGGACGTGCTCCAGGAGGTCCGCCAGCGCGACCGCGAAACCCCCATTTTCATGATCACCGCCTACGGCTCGGTGGAGGCCGCGGTCCACGCCCTCAAGCTTGGCGCCAACGACTATTTCTCCAAGCCATGGGACAACGAGAAGCTGCTCATCGAGATCGACCGCATGATCGCGCGGCGGCGGCTCGAATATGAGAACACCCATCTCAAGCGCGCCCTCAAGCAGCGCTACAGTTTCCCCAACATCATCGGCAAGAGCGACCGCATGGTGCGCATGTTGGACCTGGTGGCCCAGGTGGCTTCCAGCCGCTCCACCATCCTGATCACCGGCGAGACCGGCACCGGCAAGGAACTGGTCGCCAAAGCCATCCATGCCAATTCGCCGCGCGCCGACCAGATGTTCGTGGCCGTCAACAGCGGATCGCTGCCGCCGGATTTGCTCGAATCGACGCTCTTCGGGCACGTGAGAGGCGCTTTCACCAGCGCCATTCAATCCAAGAAGGGATATTTCGAGGTGGCCGACCGCGGCACCATTTTCTTCGATGAAATCGGCACGCTCGGGCCCGAAACGCAGATCAAGCTGTTGCGCGTAATCCAGGAGAAGGAGTTCACGCCGCTGGGCTCGACCGACCCCATCAAGGTGGACGTCCGCATTCTGGCGGCCACCAATGCCGATCTCCACCAGCTCGTCAAGGAAGGCAAATTCCGCGAGGATCTATATTACCGGCTGAACGTGATCAACATCGCCCTGCCGCCCCTGCGCGAGCGCCGGGAGGACATTCCCCTCCTGGCCGGGCATTTCTTCACTTACTACTGCCGCGAGAACAACAAGTTCCTGGACCCTGCTGGCCGCTCGATTCTGCATTTCCAGCCCGAAGCCCTGCAGGTGCTGATGGAGCACGCCTGGCCGGGCAACGTGCGCGAACTGGAGAACGTGGTGGAGCGCGCCGTGGTGCTGGCCACCGAGCCATCCGTTCCGGTCGAGGTGCTGCCCGACGCCCTGCTCGAGGCCAACGGCATCCGGCGCAGCCGCGGCGACGGCGCCCCCCTGCCGGCGGACGCTTCGCTTTTCGAGATCGTCAACGATTTCGAGCGCCGCGTGATCATGGAGCGCCTCGAGCACTGCAGCGGCAGCCAGACCGACGCCGCCGAGAGCCTCCACGTCCCGCTCTCCACGCTCAACCAGAAGATCAAGCGCCTGGACATCAAGATCCGCAAAAAGTCCGAATCTTAATTCAGCGAGGTAGGGGCCGGGCATGCCCGGCTCCTACAGCAACCGGAAATACACCTCGATTGAGGCCTGCACGGGCACCGCCATGCCGTCACGGGTGCCAGGTTTGAAGGTCCATTGGGCGACGGCGTCGAGCGCCTGCTCGTCCAGGCCGTATCCCACGCCCTTGTGCAGTTGGACATCGCAAGCTTTGCCATCCGTTCCGATCACCACGGTGAGCACAACCGTTCCCTGGACCTTCGCCGCGCGCGCTTCGGGGGAGTAGCTCGGCTCGATCTTGTGCAGAAGCATCGGTGCGGCAATGCCGTTGCCGATTTTTGAGGCTTGGGCGTTGGCTTGCCGTTTGGGCGACAATTGGGCGACGTGCGTCTTGCGTATCTCACCCGCCGGCGCTTCCAAGGCTTCGGCTTCGCTTACGCGGCCCTGCTCACGCAGAAAATGCGCGAGGAATTCCATGGTGAGGGCCGCATCCAGCGAGTTCGTCTCCTCGATGGCCAGCGCGGCCCGATAGAGCGATTCGGCGGCTGGCGCTTCGCCTTCCCGGTGCTGCCTCACCATGGCCTGCCAGGTCATCGCCGGTCCGGCCATAGGGCCGGATGGCGCCACATTCAGAGCCCGCTCAAAATAGTCGAGCGCCTGGGCGGGGTCCTTTCCATATATGGCGGTTCCCAGATGCAGAAGCCCGGCAGCCGTTTCAGGCCGGTCGCCCAGCGTCGGCGGCGCGGTCTGCTGTGCCGGGGTCTGCGCCCGCATGGCGGCGAAGGGGGCCACCG